>CAIVQM010000338.1 GCA_903908025.1 uncultured bacterium | reverse complement strand
GTTCATCATCGGCACCGGCAGCACGTGTGCGTTGGGGCCACCGAGGTAGCGGAACAACGGGAGCTCGGCGGACAGCGCCGCGGCCTTGGCAACCGCGAGCGAGACGCCGAGGATGGCGTTGGCGCCGAGGCGCGACTTGTTCGGGGTGCCGTCGAGATCGATCATCATCTGATCCAGCAGGCGCTGCTCGGTGGCCTCGAGACCGACGACCTCAGCCGCGATCTCCTCCTCGGCCGCGTTGACAGCCTCCAGCACACCCTTGCCGCCGTAGCGGGTGCCACCGTCGCGTCGCTCGGACGCCTCGAAGGCACCGGTGGATGCGCCGGACGGCACGGCCGCGCGGGCCACCGTGTCGTCGTCGAGCATGACCTCCACTTCGACCGTGGGGTTGCCACGGGAGTCGAGGATTTCGCGGGCAATGATCGCTTCGATGGCAGCCATGGCCTCAGTCTATGGGCAGGCCCAGGGGGTGATGCAATCGCTTGCGGGGGCAGTCCGCCGGGTTAACTGACCGCGGCATCGAGGGCGTCCGCGGCCGTCGCCTTGGTGGCCTCCTTGAGCACCCCGCGCATCCCGATCGTGAAGATGATCGGTGAGAAGACCGCAAACAGAACGCCGAGCGCGAGGGTCGCATGCGGACTGACGTTCTCGGCCACGCTGGCCCCGATCGCGTTGCCGATCGCCATGCCAAGGCCCTCGATCATCCACAGCGATCCAAGGGCCGCCACAGCTGTCCCGCGTGGGCGCACAACGTCAATGACCTCGAGGTAGAAGACGTTCGCCGGGCCGATGAAGGCCCAGGCCACGAGGACGACCAGCATCATCCAGGGGCCGATCGGCACGAACGGCAACGGCAGCAGCGCGATGAAGAAGAGCAGTGTCGCCGCCCGCAGGCCGTTGGCGGGCGCGATGTCCTTTGCCTTGGCGCCGGCCCACAGCGTGCCGATGATGGCGCCGACTCCCATCGCCGACATCACCGGTCCCGCGAGGTCCTGCTCTCCGGACAGCGTGGCAAGCGACGGGATGCCGATGGTGATGAAGCCAGCCGAGAGTCCCATGAGCGCACCCTCGAGCGCGAGCAGCCGGATCGCGGGCGACCGCATCAGACCGCGTTCGCCGTGCTCGCGCTCCTCCGGGATCCACGCGCGCGAGTGCACGTTGAACGCCAGCAGGAGTCCGCCGATGAGCATGCTCACTCCGGCCACCGCAACACCCGCGGACGGCGAGACGTTCAGGGCGAGCAGCGTCGCGAACACGGGACCGAGCAGCATGATCAGGTTGTGGTACGACGTGTCGACGCTGTAGGCCATGCGCACGCGATCCGCGCCGACGATGTCCTGCCACAGCGGACGGATGCTGATGTTGATCGGCGGCGCCGTGAGACCGATCAACGCGCTCAGGAGCAGGGCAGTGACGGGACCGCCCGCGAAGAATGCGAGCAGGAGACAACTGATGGCATAGGCGGGGACGAATGCGAAGAGCGGTCGCGTCTGTCCGAACCGGTCGACGAGATGGCCACGCGGCCCAGCGGTCAGGGCGCCAAAGCCGCTGGTCAGCCCAACAGCGAGTCCGGCCGTCCCGACACTGTTCGTGATGCTCTGGACCTGGAAGAAGACCGCGAGGCTCACCATGGAATAGGCGAGACGCCCGAACGTCGAGGCGAAGAGCAGCGGCTTGACGCCCGGGATCCTCAGGAAGTCCCGGTATTCGTCCACTTGTCCGATCCTACGTCGTACGGAACCACGGGAACCGGGGTGCCGCGCACCTAGGATCGCCGCCATGGGGCAACTCGCCCGGGCGTTGGCCCTGGCCATCGTCGTGGTGTCGCTCGCTTCCTGCTCGACAACCCCCGTCGCCATCCCGACAACGTCCGTAATGGCGACCGATCATCCGATGGTCATGCCGGCACCATCGCCCACCGCGATAGCCCAGGTCGGCCAGGAACCGACGCTGTTCGACAGCACCCGCGCCGAGGTCATCGCCGAGCAAGCAGCGCATGGCAACGGCGCCGCTCTCGCACTGCTCCAGCAGCAGATCAACGAGATCCCGGCACTCGAAGGTGTCTGCCATGCCATCGCGCACGAGTTGGGCCATGCCGCAGTCATGAACGCTGACGGCAACGCCCGTGCGGCACTCGCCGAGGGCAGCGAGGTGTGCGGGGGCGGATACACCCACGGTGTCGTCGAGATGGCGCTCGGTGATTCGAAGCACCCGGAGCGCGACCTGCTCCGCATCTGTGCGCCAGCCAATACCGGATCGTGCTTCCACGGTGTCGGACATGGCGCGATGTTCGCGACCGGGATGGATGTCGACGCGTCGATGGAGCTGTGCGATCTCGCCCCGTCACGGATGCTCTCTGCACGGTGCGGCGAGGGCATCTTCATGCAGCTTTTCTCGTCCGACCTATCCGCCCAGCATGTTGCGGGCGAGACGGCTACCGACATCTCCCATCATCCGGATCAGGCACGCGCCCTCTGCCGAACCATCCGCGCGAATTACGCGGCCAACTGCTGGTTCTACGCCCCGACCGTCTACCTCGCCCAGTCCCCGGACGACTACACCGGCGCCTTGGCATGGTGCCTCGAGGCGGGCAGCGAGCTGGGGCGGCAGATCTGCGTGCGGGGCGTGGGCAGCCGCACGGTCAAGTACCACCCGGACGACCTGTCGATCGGAGCGTCCGTGTGCGCAGCCGCCGGCAGCATGCAGGACTCCTGCCTGCAGGGCATGGGCTCGTACTGGTCGGTGCACCACGGTGGCACCGTCCCGCCGTCGGACGTCTGCCGGCACCTGCCCGGCAAGCGACTCCGAGCCGACTGCCGCAGCGTCGTCTAGCCGGCCCAAACTCATCCGCGAGCGGCCCGTTGTGGCGAAAGGGGTTAGATGCCGAGGAGGGTGCGCAGATGCCTTGGCGCCGGGGAGCCGTGCGCCAGCACCAGATCGTGCACCTGGCGATCAGACCAGTCACCGTGCAGGAAGCGCAGATCGTCGACAATGCGCGACACCGCGCGGTAGCCCGCGTAGTAGGTCGGCAGCTGGCCCGCAGTGAGGAGCGCGCGGCGCCACTTGCCGACCGCCTCACCCTCCTCCTGGAACCCGGTCTCGCGCATCAGCCACAGGCCCTCGGACTCGGTCATGCCGCCGGCGTGGACGCCGATGTCGAGGATCGTGTTGATAGCGGAGCGCGCCTGCATCTTCAACTGCTGCAGTCGAAGTGCGAGTTCCGAATGCTCACGGCTGTCGGGTGCAAAGCCGGCGCGCACCATGGCCTCCTCCGCGTACACGGCCCAGCCTTCGACGAAGACGCCGCTGCGCCCGAACCTGCGGACCCGGGTCGGCGACTCGAGCCGTTGCGCATGCGCGAGCTGCAGGACGTGACCGGGCATCGCCTCGTGGATCGCCAGGCCGTTCAACTGAACGCCGTTGTACTCGCGGAAGAATGAGGCAACGCGCTCCTCGTCCCAGTCAGCCGGGGTGGGAGCAACAGCGACGTAGGTCGCCACATCCGCCGATTCGAGCGGTCCGGGCGCATCGCAGTAGGCCACAGCGACCCCGCGATGGATCTCCGGCATATCGATGATGCGTACAACGACATTCGGCACCGAGACGAGGTCCCGCTCGATCACGAAGGCGGTCGCGCGATCAAGTGCCGCCTGCATCAGTGGAAGCACCGTCGCGTTGTTGACCGGTGTCTCCTCCGCCACTCTGGCGAGCGCATGCCGGATCACCTCGTCGTCGTCCTCCGCCTCCCAGCCGAGGAACTCGCGGGCGACCTCCGCCAGTTGCTCGCCCACCAGGGCGAGGTGTTCCCGTGCATCTGCCATCAACTGGCCGGGCGTTGCTCCGTCGTCGTCTAGGGCATGCCACAACGCGCCCGCATATAGCCGCTCACCGAGCCGCGGGTCACGCGTCGCCGACGCTTGGCGCTCGTGCAGCCACGCGACAAACGTGTCGACGCTGGCAATCGCATCGTCCACCGAGCCATCGTCAGCCGCCAGAGCGCGTGCATCCCCGCTGATCAGGGCACGGGTTCCGGCCAGTTGCGCAATAGCTGTCTCGACGTGGAGCGCCGACATCTCATCGAGTTGACTACGCGCATCTGAGAGCAGATCGGGGATGGCGACCAGCCGGGACCGCAGCGATGCGGCGCGCTCGGCCGACGGGGCGAAGTCACGTGACAGCAGCAGGTGCAGTGCGGTGCCCGGGTTCCACACCATCGGGTCCCACTCCTGGCGGCGGATATCGCCGAGCTCAAAGCGCGATCGCAGCAGCCGGGCTCGCAGGATCTCCAGATCGACGAGGTCCGCAACGTCGAGCTCGACATCGTCGACGGCATCAAGTTCCGTCACGTGATCGTCGATGCGGTGGAGGAGACCTGCCACGGCACTGGCAGAGAGATCGGGCAGCTGGCCGTCATGTCGATGGTCGCCCAGTGCGGTCGCGGAGACCGGATCAGCGGCCAGCAGATCGTCGACCACCCGTTCCGCCAGGGCGTGGAACTCGGAGGTGACGCTCACGCAAGTCCCTCCGTCGTACGGATCACCGCGATACGGCGGCGCGCGGCCATCCGAAGTGCGGACTCGGCATCCCAGTCACGGGCGCGTCCGACCGCGACGAGCGCCAGCAGGAGTTCTCCGAAGTCCGCCTCGGAAGCGAGATTGGCCATCGCTACGTCGGCCGATGCCTGCCCGGGTAGACCCGGGAGACGATCGCCAAGAGTCACGCTGCGCGACAGCACCTTCCCGGCGTGGACGAGCGCGGGGAGGGCCGACGGGATCCCGTCGGTCACGG
>CAIVQM010000337.1 GCA_903908025.1 uncultured bacterium | reverse complement strand
TTCACCGTCCACCAGATCACGCGCGCGCGTGACGCGGGGGTGACGCGCATCGTGCTCGCCACGTCCTACAAGGCCGAGACGTTCCGGGCCTTCATCGACGGTAACGACCTGGGCATCGAGGTCGTGATCGCGACGGAGGACGAGCCCCTCGGGACGGGCGGTGCCATCCGCCACGCCCTGCCCTATCTGGAGAGCGCGGCCGATGAGCCCGTCCTCGTCTTCAACGGTGACGTGCTGAGCGGGCTCGACATCGCCGGCCTGGTCACGCACCACCGTGCCACGGACAGCGACGTCTCGCTCTACCTGACGCCCGTCGAGGACCCGCGCGCGTACGGCCTGGTGCCCACCGACCACACGGGTCGGGTCACGGCGTTCCTGGAGAAGCCGAAGACCGCGGAGGAGATCGTCACCAATAACATCAACGCGGGCTGCTACGTGTTCCGTCGCAGCATCATCGATGCCATCCCGGCTGGCCGGCCGGTCTCGGTGGAACGCGAGACCTTCCCCGGGCTGCTGTCCGCCAACGCGATGGTCACCGGTGTTGTCGACAGCGGCTACTGGCTCGATCTCGGCACGCCGCTGTCGTTCGTGCAGGGCTCGTGCGATCTGGTCCTCGGTGCAGCGCCGTCACCGGCGGTGCCGCAGACCGGCGACTACCTCGCACTCCCGGGTGCGCAGGTCGCCGACGATGCGCAGGTGCACGGCGGCACCGTCATCGGCCGAGATGCGACCGTCGGCGCGGGAGCCATCGTCAATGGCGCGGTGGTGTTCGACGGTGCGGAGATCGCCGAGGGTGCGCACGTGATCAACAGCATCGTCGGAGTCGGGGCGATCATCGGTGCGGGCACCGTGCTGCGAGGTGCCGTGATCGGCGACGGTGCCGTTGTCGGCCGCGGCAACGAACTGCTCGATGGAGTGCGGGTGTGGCCCGGTGCGACTCTCGCCGACGGGAGCGTGCGGTTCTCCAGCGACGGCTGACGCCTGCCGACCGTATTGGGGCTAGCGGTAGTCGAGGAAGTCCGAGACATCGCGGGCAGGGCGCTCGGCCGGGGCAGTCGCCGCGCGACCAACGGCGATCGCGCCCAAGGGCTGCCAGGTGCCGGACAGGCTGAGGGTCGCACGCACCGTGTCGGCGCAGAACATCGTCGACGAGATCCAAGCCGTGGCCCAGTCATCGGCAGCGAGGGCGACCATCAGGTTCTGCACGGCCGCTCCGCCGGCCACCATGAACAGATCGCGCTCGTGCGAGGTGCGATCCTCGTCGTGGTACTCATGCGCCGCGCCGGCGAGGTCGACGAACGGCAGGACGATGCAGGGGGCGGTGCGGAGGACATCGCCGCGCCGTAGGCGACGCTCGACCGATTCGTCGGAGTAGCCGTCCACTCCGGAGAGGTCGCGCCGCCACTGCGCCGCCATCGCATCGAGCAGAGATGCGCGCCGGGCAGCGCTGCGCATCACGACGAACCGCCAGGGCGCACTGTGGTGCGGGGCGGGCGCGCTGACGGCAGCGGCTACGGCAGAGGCGATCACGTCGTCGGGCACCGACTCGTCAGTGAAGGAGCGCACCGTGCGGCGTGCGAACGGCGCGCTGCGCCTACCTTCGGTGATTGCCTCTGACGTACCCAGCGTGAAGAGATCCTGGTCCAGCGGCCGGATGGACGCTGCTGCGCCGGGACCGTCTTCTTCGCTCACGTAGTGCCCGAGACCGCGGACGATCGCAACGGGACTGCCGGCGAGCTTCCCCTTCACCAGGTCCGTCGCGGATGCGACCTCGTCGGCGACGGCGACCACAGTCATCTCTAGCGTGCGTCCGAAGTCATCGATGCGCCCGGTGTAGTCGTCGAGCACCGTGATGCCGGCAGCGCCGATGGCGACGTCGGCCACGCCCATTCGCCAGGGGCGGCCCATGGTGTCGGTGACGACGACACCGATGGTGCACCCTGTCGTGTCGGCGAGGGATGCGCGCAACGCGCGGGCCGAGGCGTCCGGGTCGACGGGCAGCAGCACCACGAGTCCGGCCTCGATATTGCTCGCATCGACGCCGGCGGCCGCCATGACGAGACCATGCCGCGTCTGGACGATGCGGGTATCGCCGCGAGGTGTGCGTTTCGTTGCGATGACGCGCACGGACTCATCACCGATGACATCGTCACGGGAGTCGGCCCTGACCACGCGGCCCTCGGCCTTGGAGACCACCTTGCTGGTGATGACGATGACGTCGCCGTCGTGCAGGCCGCAGGATCCGTCGGGCCAGGTGGTCGAAGGCAGTTGCGCTGCGATGATCCCGGCGAGATCGTCGTTTGCGGCGATGCGACCGATGCCGGGCACTGCGACGATCTGCACGGGGTTGCTGCTCATTGCGTAGCGGGTACCGGCCCGGCGATATCAAGGCAGGCGGCGGCGATTGCAGCGGTCGCAGCCACGTCGGTCATCATCGCCGGGATCGCACGGCACCGGATGCCGAGGGCGGCAACGGACGGGACATCGGCCGCGTCGGCTGTGTCGACAAGCCACGCGTCGATGAGGCCGCCCGATGTGCGCGATCCATAGTGGGCGGCGACGGCGGACGCAGAGGTCTCGATACCGATGGCGGTCAGGCACGCATCTGCCATGCCTCGCACCGGTGCGCCACCGACGATGGGGGAGACCCCGACCACGGGGGCGGGAGTCGTGCGCACGGCCTCGGCGATGCCGGGGACCTGAAGGATCGTTCCGATCGAGACGACGGGATTGCTGGGCGGGAACAGCACGACATCGGCGGACATGATCGCGTCGATGACGTCGGGACCGGGCTGGGCGGTGTCGATGCCGACGAGGGCGAAGCCGTGGGCCGGAAGTGCAGCGCGGTAACGGATCCACCATTCCTGGAAGTGGATGGCCGTGCGCAGGGGAGTGCCGTCGGGGGCGGTGGCTCCGCTCGGGTCGTCGACGACGACGTGCGTCTCGGCACGGTCGTCGGACATCGGTAGCAGGCGGACCCCGGGCTGCCAGTGCTCGCAGAGCGCCGCCGTGACCTGCGTGAGCGTGTAACCCGAGGCTAGCGACTGGGTGCGGACCAGGTGCGTCGCGATGTCCTTGTCGCCGAGGCCGAACCATGACGGTTCCACTCCGTACGACGCAAGCTCGTCCTTGACCGTGAAGGTCTCGCCCTCGCGGCCCCAGCCGCGCTCCTCGCTGATGCCATCGCCGAGGGTGTACATCACCGTGTCGAGGTCGGGGCAGACCCGCAGCCCGTGCACCCAGATGTCATCGCCGGTGTTGCCGATGACGGTTATGTCGGATCCCGGGTGCTCCCGCTCGAGCAGAGCGGACAAGCCTCGCAGGAATCGGGCGCCGCCGATGCCCCCGGCCAGCACGGTTATCCGCATCGGGTCATCCTGTCAGATGGGTGACACGGGTTCGTGGCCGTCGTCGTGGCGCCGCCGCCATCAGCGCGGTCGGTGCCGCAGAATGTCGGCATGTCCGACGATGTGACCGCGGAACTCCCGATCGTCGTGGTCGAGCAGGCACCGGAGCCTTCGGTGATCGCCACGCATGCGGCCCCGCGCCGCCGCCGCCGCCGCTGGCCGTGGGTGCTCATCGCTGTGCTGCTCGTCGTCGCGATCGCGCTCACCACATCCGGTCTCTGGTACATCAGTGGCCTGATCGGTGACGGTGCCCGCGTCAATCGCGCCGATGTGGCGTTCCCGATGTCCGTGACGTCCGTCGACGGCACCCGGATCTCGTACCAGGGCAGTGATGGGGGCTGGGACGATCAGGGCCTGATCGGGATCGCCACGGCCGAGGGCGGCTACGTCCAGACTGCCGACCCCGACACGACTGATCGCGGTGACACGGTTTCTGGCACGCGGACCGTGACGGCCGATGTCCTGGGCACGCCGCCCGTCGCTGGCGATGCCGCGTCCTTGGACGGCTGGTACTTCCCGCGCAATCCGAAGCTCGGCCTCGGCCTCGACTACGCGGACGTCACCTACGACTCACCCCTCGGGCCGACGCCGGCGTGGCTGATTCCGGGGACCTCGAGCACGTGGGTGGTCTTCACGCACGGTCGGGGCGCGACCCCACTGGAGGGGCTCCGCATGGCGAGCACGATCGCGCCACTCGGCTACCCGATGCTGCTGATCCGCTATCGCAACGATGCTCTCGCTCCCGCCGGCAACGGCTACGGGCAGTTCGGGGTCGACGAATGGCAGGACCTGGAAGCGGCGGTCCAGTACGCGCTGGATCACGGTGCCGAGCACGTGGTTCTCGCGGGCGCGAGCATGGGCGGGTCGATCAGCCTGGCCTTCCTGCGGAACTCCCCGCTCGCCGATCGGGTGGTGGGGGCCTTCCTCGACGCACCGCTGTCGAGCTTCCCGCAGGTGGTCCGCTCCGGTGCCCAGGGCATGGGCCTGCCGGGCTTCGTGGCGGACGCGGGGCTGGCGGTGGCGTCCTGGCGATATGGCTTCGACACAGCGGCGACCGACTACACGGCCGAGGCAGCGGCGTTCACGACGCCGATGCTGATCGTCCAGGGGACGGTCGACACCACTGTCCCCGCGGCGGTGAACATCGACTTCGCGGCCGCGGCGGCGAACCCGTCAACCGTGTCCCTGGAGCTGTTCGAGGGGGCCGGCCACGTGATGTCCTGGAACGTCGACCGGCCCCGCTATGAGGGGCTGCTACGCGGATTCCTGGCCTCGGTGGCCCCCACGTCTTGATCAGGTGATCGGGGCCTGGAGGGGCGCGACACGCCGGCAAAAGCGCTTTTCCTGCCGAAGAAGTGGGATTTCTGCCTGAAATGTCCGAATCCGGCTTGACTTCGGTAAATGACACCCCTGTAATACGTCTCAGGCGATGATCGTCGCCCAGGGTCGAGGAGGTTCCCCGCGTGGCCGACATGGTGCTTGTGCCCCTGTCCGACATCGAGGAGTTGGAATGGCAGGAACGCGCTCTGTGCGCGCAGACCGATCCGGAGGCGTTCTTCCCTGAAAAGGGCGGAAGCACCCGCGAGGCGAAGAAGGTCTGCCTGTCCTGCGATGTTCGCGTCGAGTGCCTCGAGTCCGCGCTGCACTCGGATGAGCGGTTCGGCATCTGGGGTGGCCTGTCCGAGCGTGAGCGGCGTCGTTTGAAGAAGCGGGCCGTCTGACGCAGTGCCGGTAGCGGTCCCACGTCCCGGCGCGGGTCGGCGGCGCCTGCGGACGCACCACGTACAGTTCCTCAGGTGATGGAAGACGAGGATCGAAGCGGCGAGGATCCGCGCGAGGACCTCGACGAACTCTTCGACCTGCACGTCACCGGAGCATTCGAAGCCGTCGCTGCCGCGGCCGTGGAACCGGATCCCGATGGCCTCGACGTGAGCGCCGACGAGCCGGTTCAGACCACGGAGTGGTTCAACGTCGATGACTTCCTCGCGATGGAGGATGACGTCCCGGCGCTGCCCCGTCGGGAGCATCACGTCACCGCGGTCGTCATCAGCCACGACGGTGATGTGTGGCTTCCTGCGGTTCTGACGACCCTGGCCGCCCAGACTCGACTGCCCGATGCCGCGGTTGGTGTCGACACCGGTTCCGTTGACGCGAGCGCCGACCTCCTTTCGACCTCCTTCGGCGTCGACCGGACGGTCCGGCTGGAGCATCGCGTCGGCTTCGGCGCGGCGGTGCGGGCCGGCCTCGATCGGCTCGAGCCACGTGTCCGCGAACCCTTCGCACCCGACGTGGTGTCGTGGGTCTGGCTCCTGCATGACGACAGCGCCCCCAATGCCACCTGCCTCGCTGATCTGCTCGACACGGCCGACGACAACCCGAGTGCGGCGATCCTCGGACCGAAGGTGCTCGGCTGGCACGACCGACGTCTGCTGCTCGAGGCGGGGGTCACGATCAACGGGTCCGGTCGGCGCATCACAGGCCTCGAACGCCGCGAGCACGACCAGGGCCAGCACGACGGAGTCCGCGACGTGCTCGCCGTCAGCTCGGCCGGAATGCTCGTGCGCCGCGACGTGTGGGAGGCCCTCGCCGGCTTCGACCCGTCGCTACCCCTGTTCCGCGACGATCTGGACTTCTGTTGGCGCGCCCACCGCATGGGCGAACGCGTCATCATCGCGACCGATGCCGTCATCCATCATCGCGAGGCCTCGGCGCATGGCCGTCGCGCCGACGACCTGGCACCGCGTCCGCACCGAGCCGACCGCGAGGCCTCGGTGCACGTCCTGCTGGCGCATGCGACCGCATTGGCGGCGCCCTTCGTGGCCCTGCGGCTACTGCTGGGCAGTCTCGTTCGCGCCGGTATGTACCTGCTGGGCAAGGATGTGGCGGCAGCACGCGACGAGGTCGGTGCTGTGCTCGCCCTGGCCCTGCATCCGTCGAAGGTGCGTTCCTCTCGGGCGCTCGTGGCCCGGACATCGACCGAGCCCGCCAGCGTCGTTCGCTCCCTGCGGCCTACGGCCGGAGCCCAGGTACGTCAGAGCCTTGAGGCACTGACGGGCGTCCTGACCACGAGTTCGTCGACCGGCACGGCCGCATCCGTGAGTGCGCTGGACAGCGGTCCCGTCGGCGACGACGCGGACTTCCTCAGCGACAGTTCGAATGGCCTGATGCGGCGCATCCTGAGGTCGCCGAGTGTCTTCATGGGCATCATCCTGATCATCGTCACGGTCATCGGCACGCGTGGCCTGTGGCTCGGCGAGGGCGTACTCCAGGGCGGTGCGCTTCTCCCAGCGCCGCCCGGTGGCGGCGACCTGTGGGAGACGTACCGGCAGGCCTGGCACGACGTTGGCCCGGGTTCGACGACCCCATCGCCGCCCTATCTCGTTGTCATCGCCGCCTTCGCGTTCATCCTCCTGGGCAAGGCGCCGGTGGCGGTCAGCGTGCTGCTCCTTCTCGGCATCCCACTGGCGGGCTGGGCTGCCTACATCGCCCTACGCGGCCTGGTGCCCGGCAAGGCGATCCGCGTGTGGGCAGCGTCGGCGTACGCCCTGCTCCCCGCGATGACGGGGGCCGTCTCGTCGGGACGCATCGGGACGACCATGGTGGCGATTGCGCTCCCGTTCGCCCTTCGGTCGCTGGTACGGATCTCCGGGCCGAATGGCACGGTGCGACGGTCGGCTGGGACGGCGATCCTCGTCGCGATCGTCCTGTGCGTGTCGCCGGCCCTGTGGCTTGTGCTGCTCGTGGCGGGCGTGGCCTCGTTGGCGTACCTGCGGATCACCCAAGGCACCGCCTCGCGCCCTGTTATTGCGCGGCTCGCCGTCGGACTGCTCGGGCCCCTGGTCCTGCTGCTGCCGTGGTCGGTGTACCTGCTCACCCACCCGACCCTGTTCCTGCTGGAGCCCGGCCTCAACAGCGTGGGCATCACCGATCCCGAACTGCGACCGTGGGAGGTGCTGCTGCTGCACCCGGGTGGCCCCGGCATGACCCCCATGTGGCTCACGGCCGGCATCGTCGTGGCGGGGCTGCTCGCGCTGCTGCGTTCTGATCGGCTGCGGACCATCGGCGCCTTCGCCGTCCTGGGCGGACTGGCCCTGGCCGTCGGCCTCGTTCAGGCCGTCGTGCTCGTGACACCCCCCGGCGCCACGGAGGCCGTCCGGCCCTGGCCGGGTCAGGCGACCCTGCTGCTCGGGCTGGCGCTGATCACGATGGCGGCGGTTGCCGTCGATGGCCTGCGGTCCCGGCTGGGTGGCTCGAGTTTCACCCTCGGCCAGCCCCTCGCCCTGGTCGTCGCCACCGTCGCCGTGCTTGCGCCCATCCTGTCCGCCGCCTGGTTCTCAACGGGCATGGAGTCGGTCGTGGTGAAACTGCCGGCATCGGCCGTCCCCGCGTTCGTCGCGGCCGACGCGGAGGGCGCGCAGGCCCCGCGCACGCTGATGCTCACCGACGACAAGGCCGGCCGCGTTCGCTACAGCCTGCTGAACGGACCCGGGCCGGAGTTGGGTGATGCGGAGACCGGACCGCCGGCATCAGCCTGGCTCGCCCTGGATCCCTACGTGGCCGCCATGACGTCGGGGCGCGGTGGCGATGAGATCGAGGCTCTCGCCGGCTACGGAATCCGTTACGTCCTCCTTGCCCAAGGTGCCTCGAACGAGCTGGTGCCGACCCTTGATGGCGAGCCGGGCCTGCGCCGACTGTCGAGCTCGGCCGGCGAGGTGCTGTGGCGAGTCGCCGGTGTCACGTCGCGTGCCCGACTCCTCGCCGACAGCAAGGCCGTTCCCCTCGGGGTCGCCGCCGATGGCACCGTCACGGCGGACCCGTACCTCGACCAGGCGCTGCCGGACGGGGCGGGCGACCGCGTGCTGGTGTCGGGGGCTGCGGCGGATCCGGGCTGGCACGCCGTCACTACTGACGCATCCGGCGCCGTGAGCGATCTCTCGGCCGTGGCCGGTCCGGGACTGCTCGACTGGTCGCAGTCCTTCACGGTCCCCGACGGGGCCGCTCAGGTGCGGATCGCCTTCGACGACACATCTCGATCCCGCTGGCTGTGGCTGCAACTGCTGGTGCTGCTGGCGCTCGTCGTCATGGCCCTGCCGGAGCGCCGTCGCGAGGATCCCGATCCGGATCTCGACGACGAGCTCCCGATTGCGAGCGTTCCGGTGCTGGCCGTACCCCGTCCGATCGTTGGTGATGCGTGATGGCATGGCGTCGACGCTCGGTGCGGCTGGAACGGCGGCCCGACCCCGTCCCTTCAGATGCCGGTGTCGATCCTGCCGTCGACGAGGTGCGCGGGTCGCCACTGTCAGGTGCCCGGCCGTTGCTCGTGTCGGTCGTCGGGATTGCTGTCCTGACGCTGGCCGCGGCCCTCGTGCAGCAGTCGTCGCCGACCGTCGAGGCCGCAGCGGTGACCGTCGAGCCGATCGGCTCAACCGTCCTGCTGTGCCCCGAACCGGGGGCCGGCACCGACCTTGGCGTGCGCGTGACGGCGGCGCTGGTCCCGGGCCAGCCCGGCCAGGATGGTGGCGATGGCTCTGCCGGGATGCAGACCCTGCCGGGCAAGGAGTCCGCCTCGTCGAAGATCCTCGTGCCCGGCGGTCAGGCGCAGATCGAGGCGTTCGGCACGCGGCTGCCGGCGATCGAGGCCTACGGCGAGGGCAGCCTGGCCCCCGGCCTGGTCGCGGACCAGTGGGGACGTGACCCGGGTGGCCAGGGCCGGGGAATGGCCAGCACCGCCTGCGCGCCGGCGGCCTCGGAGTTCTGGTTCGTCGGCGGCGGTGCCATCGCCGGCCGCCAAACGCGCATCGTGCTCGTCAATCCCGACGAGACGGCCGCCATCGTCGACGTGCTGATCCGCGGCCCCGAGGGGCTGATCGATGCGCCGGCCGGTCGCGGCCTGGTCATCAAGGGCCAGGACCGGCTGGTGGTCCGGCTGGATGTGCTCGCACCGGGTGTCACTGCCACGGCAGTTCAGGTGCTCGCGCGCACGGGTCGCGTCGGGGCATCCGTCGACGATGAGCAGCAGTCGGGACTGGCCACGGTCGGCACCGACTGGATCCCGCCCGCCGCCGCACCGGCGACGAAGGTCTTCGTGCCGGGCATCGTCAACGGCGCCGAGGCGCGCGTGCTGTCGATCTCAGCACCGGGTGAGGATGACGCGATCGTGAGCGTCCGCGTCATTGCCGCTGACGGCACCTACTCGCCCACG
>CAIVQM010000336.1 GCA_903908025.1 uncultured bacterium | reverse complement strand
CAACGATGGCGAGGTGCACGATCTCGTGCACGGCTCGAGTGCCTTCCTGTCGATCGGGGTCGAGGGCTACGGCATCCCGGTGCTCGAGGCGATCCGGCTCGGCACGCCCGTGCTCTTCGACGGCATCCAGCCAGCCGGTGAGCTGATGCAGGGGCGCGGTGCGCGGCGGATCGAGGGCCTGTCGCAGGCGGGGCTCGCAGCAGCCTTCGCTGAGTACTCGCAGCCCGGCGCGCTCCATGCCCTGCGCGGCGACCTGCAGCCGGAAGACGTCCCGACCTGGCGCGCGTTCGCCGAGGGTGTTGCCCAGGCGGTCGCGGCCCGATGACCCGCTGGTCCTGGGTCTGGATTCCCGTCGCGTTCTTCGTGATGTGCGCGGGCTGGGCGCTCACCTCACCGGTGGGCTCAGCGCCCGACGACGACTACCACCTGACCTCGATCTGGTGCGCCCAAGGCGTGCGGGCGGGCGTGTGCGAGGAGTCGCCGACCGACCCGATGGCTCGGCTCGTGCCGCGCAATGTGGTGCAGGCGTCGGACTGCTACCGCTTCGACGGCAGCGTCTCCGCCGGCTGCACGGTGTCGGTGCGCGACGACGCAACGCTCGTCGAGACGACGCGGGTCAACGAGACCGTTCACCTGTACCCCAAGGGCTACTACCTGACGATGTCGGCCTTCGTCGGACCCGATGTCGAGCACTCCGTGCTGATGATGCGGTTGTTCAACGCCGCCATCGCCGCGCTGCTGCTCGCGGCGCTGCTGCGATTGGTCCCGCCCGGTCTGGCCGCGGCCGCGGTCGGAGCGATCGCGGTGACGTTCATCCCGCTGGGCGTGGCAACGGTTGCATCGACGAACCCGAGTGCCTGGACGATCATCGGCATCGGCACCTACTGGGCCTTCGCGGTGGCCTTCCTGCGCCACCGCAACTGGCGTGACCGCCGCGGTCTCCTGCTCGCTGCCTGCACAGTCGTGGCCGCCGTGCTCGCAATGTCCTCGCGCGTCGACGCAAACTCATACGTCCTCATCGCAACCGTCCTGGCGCTGACGGTCAGCGGGTGGAAGCGTGCCCTGCGCACTCCCGGTCGACTGGCACTGCTCGCGGCGCTCTCGATCGCAGCGGTCATCACGTACCTGACAGTCGCGCCGAGCGCGGTGGGCGGCGAGGCCTTCGCCGAGACACACGCCGGTGCGGGGCTGCTGCTGACCAATCTGGCCTACCTGCCCGTGCTGTTCCAGGGCATCGTCGGCGGCACGCAACTCGGCTGGAACGACACACTGATGCCGCCACTCATTCCCGTGGTCGGCGTCATCGTGCTCGGTGCGCTGCTCTACCGCGGGCTGCAGCAGCCGACCCGGCGCATCCTGGTGACCAGCGGCATCGCGGCCTTGGCGCTCGTGGCCGTGCCCATCACCTTCCTGCAGATGCAGCACCTGGGTGTGGGCGAGGTCGTGCAGCCTCGCTACCTGCTGCCGCTGCTGACCCTGCTGATTGGCGTGGTGAGCCTGGGCCCACGGCTCGCCTTCGGACTGAACCTGCCCCGCGTGCCGCAGGTGCTGATCGCGACGGCCCTGTCCGTCAGCGCGATCCTCGCGTTCTGGGCCAATGCCCATCGCTACTTCGCCGGCTCCGGATTCGGCCTGTTCGACCCGAAGGTGTCGCCGGAATGGCTGAGCAGCACGGGCCTGCCGCTGTGGCTCATTGCAATCGGCACAGCGACGGCGAGCATCGCCTACGTGATGGGAGTCTTCGTGGTCGTCCTCCCGGCCGCCAGCCGCAGCACTAGCGAGTGGCGTACTCCTCGGTAAGAATGCCCGCTGTGGTCAACCGGGTCCCTGGTCGGTCACTGATTCGGGCGAAGGCCCGTGATGCTGCGGCCAGATCCTTGGCCAGCGACGGTGAGGTGATGAGGCGGGTCGCCTGCTCGTTCAGAGACAGCCGGTCGTCATTGGGCAGGGAGCTCATCTGGTGCGCGGGCACTCCGGCCTCGGGCATCCCCTGGCCGGGAACGTCGCTGAGATGATCGACGAGCCACTCCTCGAAGTCCGGCAGCGAGGAGGCCGTCTCCGGGCGCACGAGACCCTCGAGGCGCTGCCAATACGTCAGCATCGACAGGTCGGTGGTGAGGGCCTCGAAGTCGACCACGAGCACATTGGGCGGCCGGACGGCTGGTGCCATGGCCCGGTACCAGGCGGTGTATGAGCGCAGGGTCCGGCGCGCGGCTTCGTGTGAGCCGTAGGCGTCCGAGCGCACCAGCCAGGACGCGCACGTCGAGATCGGCTCGCGGACGGGGATGACCACAGCGGCGCCGGCCCGGGCGAGTCGGTGGCCGTCGAGCGCACTGTGGGTGAGGCGGCCGTCGACCACGATCGTGCCCGGCTCGGCGACCCACTCGACCCACTTCGACACGAAGGTGTTCCCTGAGCGGGGGAATCCGATGACGGCGATCGTCCGGCTCGGGTCCGTTGCTTCAAGCACGGGGCGATAGGGAGTCGCACCGAGGCGGTGCAGGGTGGTGTCGATGGCGAGGTCGACCCGCGGGTTCAGGGTCACGAGGTCGGCGCACGGGTACGCGAAGCGTCGCCGAATTGCTCGCACCTGACCAACCCCCAAGCCGACAGCCCCCGCTGCGGTCGCGAATCTACTTGATGTTCACCGGATATTCAGTAGAAAGCCACTTGCGGTGCCGTGCCCGTGTCTCCCGCCTATGGGGACTAACGTTGCTCGGTGTGACGGCGCATCGGGCACTCGTGGCCATCCCGGCCTGGAACGAGGAGGGCTCGATCGCTGATGTGATCTCCAAGGTGCGT
>CAIVQM010000335.1 GCA_903908025.1 uncultured bacterium | reverse complement strand
TCGTAGCCGTAGATCAGGTCGGGGACGCGGGCAATCCACTTGAAGCCCGTGAGGGTCCGCTCGTAGTCAAGGCTGGCATCGCGCGCAATCTCGGACAGCATTGAGCAGGAGACGATCGACTGGGCGAACACACCGCGGCGCGTGAGGCGTCGGTTACCCGCCGCGACCCACCAGCCGAGGAGCAGACCGACGTCATCACCGGTCAGCATCCGCCAGCCGTCGGAGGTGGGCACGCCCACGGCGCAGCGGTCGGCATCGGGATCGTTGGCGATGACGATGTCGCACTCGCTCGCTTCGGCCGTCGCGAACGCGAGGTCCATGGCCCCCGGCTCCTCCGGGTTGGGGAAGGCAACCGTGGGGAAGTCAGGATCGGGTGCGAACTGCTCGGTGACGACGATGGGCTCGGGGAAGCCCGCTGCCTCGACGAGTCGGAGAAAGACGTCGCCGCCCACGCCATGCAGTGGGGTGTACGCGACCCGAAGGTGCGACGGCGGTGCCTCCTCAAGCAGCGTCACGGTCCTGGCGATATAGGACTCGACGACATCGTCGCCAAGCGTGACCCACTCGTCGCCATGCGGCAGATCAGTCACCGGGCCGAGTGCTGTGACATCCGCGATGTGCGCGCTGATCTCCGCATCGGCGGGGGCCACGATCTGGCTGCCATCATCGAGATAGACCTTGTAGCCGTTGTCCTGTGCCGGATTGTGGCTGGCGGTCACCATCACTCCGGCAGCGCAGCCCAGGCGGCGGATGGCGAACGCGAGGATCGGTGTCGGCAGCTTCGCCGGCAGCATCATGACGCTGAGCCCGGCACCCGTGAGGATCTGCGCCGTCGCGCGGGCGAAGAGATCGGAGTCCTGGCGGGCATCGTGACCGATGACGACGGCACCCCCGCCGCGCTCATTGAGGTAGCGCGCCAGGCCAGCAGCGGCCCGTGCGACGACGACGATGTTCATCCGATTGGGGCCGGGGCCGACCTTGCCGCGCAGCCCGGCGGTACCGAACGCGAGGGTGCCATCGAACGCATCAGCCAACTCGGCCTCGGCAAGCGCGTCTCCCGCATCCGCGTTCGCGAGCAGGGCCTCGAGCTGCGCGCGCATACGGTCATCGGGCTCGTCGACGAGCCAGGCTCGCGCGGCGGTGTGGACGTCCATCGTCGGTCCTCCTCAGACCTTCCTGATCACCTGGGCGAGCAGCTCACCCATGCGGGTCGCCGCGGCCTGACCAGCCTCGAGGACTTCCTCGTGGTTCAGCGGCTCACCCGTCATGCCAGCAGCGAGGTTGGTGACCAGGGAGAGGCCGAGCACCTCCAAGCCCAGGGAGCGGGCGACGATCGCCTCGAGTGCCGTGCTCATGCCGACGAGGGACCCGCCGATTGCTCGGACCATGCCGATCTCGGCCGGCGTCTCGTACATCGGCCCAGGGAATTGCGCGTACACGCCTTCCGGGAGGGTGGGCTCGATCTCGCGACACAGGGCTCGGAGCCGGCGGGAGTAGAGGTCGGTTAGGTCGACGAAGTGAGCCCCGTGCAGCGGTGAGGTACCCGTCAGGTTGATGTGGTCGCTGATGAGCACCGGAGTGCCTGGGCGCCAGGACGCATCGAGGCCACCGCAGCCGTTCGTGAGGACGACGGTGCGGCAGCCAGCGGCAGCGGACGTTCGTACGGCATGCGTGACGGCGTCGACCCCGCGCTCCTCGTACAGGTGCGTGCGACCCAGGAAGACGAGGACGCGGGTCCCGTCGGCATCGACGCTGCGAACGCGCCCTGCGTGCCCGGCGACCGCGGGAGGAGAGAAGTGCGGCAGGTCGGTCACCGCGAAGTCAGCCGTGGCCTCGCCCAGCAGGTCTGCGGCGGGGACCCATCCGGATCCCAGGACGACGGCCACATCGTGGCGCTCCACCCCGGTCACCAGGGCGAGGGTTGCGGCGGCCTCCTGGGCACGCTCGGTGGCCTGAATGGTGCTCGGGTGAACAGTCACGAAGCGACCATATCCGCTACTCCGCGGCGATATGCATCCGACGGGCTGCCTCGGCGATCGAACCGGAGAGGCTGGGGTAGACCGTGAAGGTGGACGCCAACTGGTCGACGGTCAGACGCTGCTCGACGGCGATCGTCAGCGGGTGGATGAGCTCGCTGGCGTGCTGGCTGACGATGACGGCGCCGGCGACGATGCGTGATCCGCGGCGGCAGAAGAGCTTGACGAAGCCGTCGGGCTGGTCCTCCATCTTCGCTCGCGCATTGGCGGCCAGCGGCACCATGACCACATCACCGCGGAACCTGCCCGCGTCCAGATCGGCCTGCGTCAGCCCGACCGTGGCGATCTCGGGATGGGTGAAGACGGTGCTCGACACATGGTTCAACTCGAGTGGCGTGACGGCGTCGCCGAGCGCGTGCCACATGGCGATGCGGCCCTGCATGGCTGCCACGGAGGCGAGCATCAGCACACCCGTGCAGTCGCCTGCGGCGTAGACACCGCGGCGGGAGGTGCGAGACACGCGGTCAACAGTGATGTAGCCCCCGGCATCCGTTTCGATGCCGGCAGCATCGAGGTTGAGGGCGTCGGTGTTGGGCAGTGAGCCGACGGCCATCAGGACGTGAGACCCGGTGACGACAGCACCACCCTCGAGGGTCACCTCGACACCGTCGGATGTGCGGCGTGCGGATACGGCGCGTGACCGGCTCATCACCTCAAGTCCGCGTCGCCCGTAGACCTCTTCGAGAACGCTGGCGGCATCCGGATCCTCGCTCGGCAGGACGTGGTCGCGCGAGGAGATGAGAGTGACCGAGCTGCCGAGCGCGTGGTACGCACCAGCGAACTCTGCGCCGGTGACACCCGACCCGACGACGATCAGAGCTTCGGGGACCTCGGGCAGGTCGTACACCTGCTCCCAGGTGAGGATGCGCTCGCCGTCGGGCATCGCCTCGGGCAGCACGCGCGGACGTGCGCCGGTGGCGATGAGCACGGCGTCGGCAGCTAGGACCTCGGTGCTGCCGTCGGCCTGGGTTGCCACGATCCGGCCAGACTCGTCGAAACGCCCGACTCCCGCGATTATCCGCACACCGTCGCGTTCGAGGCGGGCGGTGATGTCGGCGCTCTGCGCGAGGGCCAGAGCCTTGATCCGGGAGTTCACGGCGGCGAGATCGACCCCGACGAGGGACGGGTCCGGCGTCAGGCCGTGGATCAGCACGCCGAGGGACGCGCTGCTGGTGGCCGCGGTGATGACGTTGGCGGTGGCGATCAGGGCCTTGCTCGGCACGCAGTCGGTCAGGACGGCGGATCCGCCCGGCCCGTCGCGGTCGACGAGGGTCACATCGGCGCCCAGCTGCCGCGCCACCAGGGCCGCCTCGTATCCGCCCGGCCCGCCACCCACGATCACGACACTGGTCACGCGCGGCATTCTTCCGTACGGGGCCCACTGTCCTTACGCTGGTGTCGTGACTCTCTACGCCGCCTACGGATCGAACCTCGATCCGCACCGCATGGCATCCAAGGCGCCCGCATCCCCGGTGTTTGCGACGGGCTGGCTGCGCGGCTGGCGACTGACCTTCGCCGGAGACGACCTCGGCTGGGGTGGTGCCATGGCGACTGTGGTGGAGGACCTCGACAGTTCCGTCTTCGTGATGCTCTACGACGTCCCCGAATTCGACGAGCAGTCCCTCGATGTCTGGGAGGGCATCGACCTCGGTATGTGGCGCAAGATCCGCGTGCGCGTGCACACTCTTGACGGCGAGCCGCTCGCGTGGCTGTACGTTCTCGATGCCTATGAGGGTGGCCTGCCGGCCGCCGAGCAGATCGAGGTGATTGCCGGCGCTGCTGAGGCGGCAGGTGCTCCGCGCGATTACGTGGACGCACTCCGGGCGCATCCCTGTGAGCCACCCGTCTGACGCAGCGCAGATGACGGTAGGGGCCCGTGGTCCAGCGGACCCCCACCTGCCTCGGGTGTCGCAGCCGACTACCTCTGGACTGGGACGGGATGACGCATCGTCGTGACCTTGCCGGTGGTGGCCAGAGTGACCACGACGCTAACCGACCTCGGAGCATTGGCCAGGGGATGCCATGTGTCCTCGAAGCGATCCCGGGCTGCGTTGTAATGCATGCAGGTCAGCGGGCGAATGACCTTGCCGGAAGGCTTGGCCACGACGGCTGCCTTCACGCCGCACTCGGCGTTCAGTTCAGTGGCCATCGCGTCGGAGGCCCGTAGTCCACCGCTGGCCACGTCGCGCACGACCGCGGTGATCGGCACACCAGACCGAGTCGGCCGGAGGGCATTCGTGACGGCCACGTGCATGCTGCCGATGTAGGTCGTGGTGTAGGACGCTGCGATGGCCGGTGACACCATCGTGATCGCGAATGTGACCGACAAGGCGCCGTCGTTAGTGGTGGTGCCGTTGGCTTGCAGAGTGTGCCGCCCGGCTTCGAGGCCGGCTGGCATGGAGACGCTGCCCTCCAGCGAGCCGTCGGCGGCAACGAGGAGATTCCCCAGGAAGGTGGGCTCGGAGAACAGGTACACACTCACCCACGTCTGCGGGTGGAATCCGGTGCCCTGCACTGCCGCGGTTCCGTCCTCCGACACCAGCAGGTTGCCGTCCGAACCGAGGGGTAGCTGCGTGCCACCCGATGTGTCGGTGTGCAGGGACATGGTTGCCCCGGCTCCTGCCAGTGCCACGGTGCTGTGGTCGCGGTCGCTCGTGATGGACAGATTGGTAGCGCGACCGTCAACGACCAGGTCACCGTGACCCGCAGTTGGAACCGTGCTGAGGGGCACGGACTGAACCACCGGTTCGCCCTGGGCCGCCAGCTCGGCGGCCTCCTCTTCCGGCGTCTCGGCTGCTTCCTGTTCGGGAGTCTCGGTCGCCTCGTCATGGGGTGCGGGGGCCGGGGCCGGGGGAGTCGGAGTGGGCGGCGTGGGCTGCACGGTCGTGTTCAGCAGCACGCTGATGTCCTCGGATCCGGCGTTGGCGGTCACGATGTCGAGTCGGTTGTCGGCGTCGAAGTCCGCGATGCCCAGGGACATCGGCATTGACCCCGTCGCAAAAGCGAATGGGTAGCCGAACGTCGCGTCCCCGTTGCCGAGGAGCACCGTGACGTCGTCGGTGCCGCCGTTCGCGGTGACGATGTCAAGGTAGTCGTCGTCATTGAAGTCCCCGAGGGAGATGGCGGTCGGATACTCGTCGGTGTACAGCTCATAGTTGCTGCTCCAGATGAAGGCACCATTGCCGGTTCCCAGCCACAAGCCCGCCATATTCGCACCGCCCATGCTCGCCACGATGTCGGTGAGGCCGTCACCGTTCACGTCACCGAGGGCCGCAGACTCGGCGTAGTTGATGTCGTTCGATAGGACCACAGGCAGGCTGGAGAGCGTGCCTCCCACATTGAGATAGATGCTCACGGCGTCGTAACTGTTGTTCGCGGTAACAACGTCGAGCAGGCCATCGTCATCAACGTCACTGAGGGTGACGAACACGGGGACCATCTGTGCCCCGCCGCCCAGACTCACGGGCGCCGCAAAGTCATCCCTGCTGAACAGCGCGACCGGAGCCTCTGCTCCACCATTGGCCGTCACGATGTCAGCGACACCGTCACCGTCGAGGTCGCCCAGTGCTACGGACAGCGGGTTTGCGCCGGCCGGGAGGACTCGCGGGGTGCCGAAGCTGCCGTCGCCCTTGTTGGTCAGGATGCTCACTCCCCATGCGAGCCCCTCGGTGGTGGTTCCGCTGTCGGCGGTGACGATGTCCGGATGCCCGTCACCGTCAACGTCGCCAAGGGCGACCGAGACGGGCTGCGTTCCGTTGGGCTCGCCTACCGTCGAGACCGAGTAGGGGATACCGAGTTCAAAGGCCCCGGTGCCCGTGCCAAGGAGGACGGTCACGTTGTCGTAGCCGCTGTTGGCGGTGACGATGTCCGGGTGCCCGTCACCGTTCACGTCACCGATGGCGACGGACTCGGGGTTGATGTCGGTGGCGTAACTGGTAGCGGCCGCGAAAGCCGGCTCGGGGCCGGTATCGGCGCGGGCAGCGGGAGCCGTTGCCGTCGTGCCGAGAGTGAGGAGGGCGAGCGCGGCGACGGCCGCTGTGGCCCTTGAAGAGAAGGCGAATCTGCTAGTAGTCATGACGCGTCCGATCAACGCTTGGTGCACCGTCAGGCCTGAGCGGCCAGAGCAGTCCAGGGAATGACGTCACCGAACGTGGACCGTTCGTACGGAGACTCGAGAAGAGGGCGGGCCTGCGGCACCTCGGGCGCTGAGCGCTGCCGACGATGTGACGGCCCTTGGGTCGGAAAGAACGGCCCGCGCTAGCCGGCGCGAGCGTCAGTGGACTCCTCGGTCCAGACTCTGGTCAACGGAGCGGCCTGCGGTCGTTGCTGCATCCGCATGCGCATCACAGTCACCCCGGTCCATTCTCCTATCTAATTTCACCCTACGCCGCGACTTGGTGGGAAACGTCACGACAAGGGGTGGCGCGGGGATAGGGAACGGCTACCTATGGATACCCGGCGAACGCGAAGCGCTAGCGGCTGGGAGCAGAACGGGCGTCACCTAGTCGCCACCACCGAAGTCGCCACCACCGAAACCGCCATCACCAAACCCGCCGCCACCGCCGAAGCCACCCCAGCCGCCTGACTGGTCACCGCCGCCGAAGCCGGCACTGTCCATGCCGGATGAGGCGGTGACCCCGGGGACATGCCACATGCTGCTCAGCATCGTGCCCATCACCACAGCGGTCATGACCCCGGAGAACGGCGAGTAGTAGCCCTGGGCGTAGGCCCCGTACTCGGGACCGGCCTGGTAGTAGGGCACCTGGCCACCGGCAGAGGCCACTTGCAGGCCCTGCGGCTGGCCGCCCGACTCGACGGTGGTTCGGCACGCCGCGCACATGGGCACATCGCGCTGCGCGAGGCCGGGCGGCGCCCAGAGAACGTCCGCGACACTCGGTCCGTGCCGCGGGTCGACGAAGCAGGGTGGTCGACGTTCCGGCAGCGGCTGCTGGCCCAGGCGCGCCTCGACGCACG
>CAIVQM010000334.1 GCA_903908025.1 uncultured bacterium | reverse complement strand
CGCCGTTGCCTTTGCCGTGATCGCGATGATCGTTGTCGGGGGCATCGTCGGTCGGCTCTCTGGCCGCGGCGTCGTGTTCTCGGCGATGCGCCAGCTGATGTGGGGTGTGGGTGCCGCTGCCGTCACGTTCGCCGTCGGCAGTGTCGTCGGCGTCACCGTCGGATAGCGCAGTGACTGCCGCGCGCCCGGACATCGCGCTTCTCACCCGCGCGACAGGCTCACTCACGACCGCTGCGACCCGGCGGATGGAGGAGTCGCTGCCGTGGTTCCGTGAGCTCGGCCCGGAGGAGCGCTCCTGGGTCTCGCTCGTCGCGCAGGCCGGCATCACGGCTTTCATCGACTGGTACACATCGCCCGATCCGCCCCCGGCTCTGACGGCCGACGTGTTCGGCGCCGCACCGCGTGAGCTCGCCCGCGTGATCTCACTCGAGCAGGCGGTCGACCTGGTGCGCACCACCGTCGGTGTCGTCGAGTCGGCGATCGATCAACTCGCCACGGAGTCCGACCAGCCGCAGTTGCGTATCGCGGTGCTTCGCTACTCGCGGGAGATCGCGTTCTCAGCAGCCGAGGTGTACGCCCGCGCGGCAGAGGCACGCGGTGCATGGGATGCGCGACTCGAAGCCCTTGTCGTCGACGCGCTTCTGCGCGACGAGGTCGACGAATCCGTACTCGGCCGCGTCGCCGCGCTCGGATGGTCCGGCCGCGAGTCGCTGATGGTGATGGCCGGCGCCGCACCGCTCGGCGACCCGGAGAACGCACTCGACGTGCTCCGTCGCGCCGCCGTTCATCAGCGCCTCGACCTGCTGACGGGCATCCACGGCACGACGCTGCTCGCCGTCGTCGGTGGCGGCGACGATCCGCTGAAAGCCGCCCGACTGCTGACCCCGCACTTCGGGCCCGGGCCGGTCGTCGTCAGCGAACTCGTCGGCGCCCTTGCCCAGGTGCCACGGGCTGCGCGTTCCGCCATGTCGGGACTGCGCGCTGCCTGGGGTTGGGCCGATGCTCCGCGCCCGGTGGCAGCGGCCGACCTGCTGCCCGAGCGGGCGCTGGCGGGCGATCGCGAAGCGGCACAGGTCCTGACGGAGGTCGTGCACCGGGCCCTGCTCGCAGATGCCGCCCTCTACGACACCGCATGCACCTACCTCGAGCGCACGCCCTCGCTCGAGGCCACCGCACGCAGCCTGTTCATCCACCCCAACACCGTGCGCTACCGCCTGCGACGGATCGCCGATGTCACCGGGTTCAGCCCCACCGACGCCCGTGGAGCGTTCACCCTGCGCGTGGGTCTGGTCCTAGGTCGGCTGTCTGACGATCTTGGCGACGAGGGCACCGACTGGCCGACCTGAAGCGGTCGGACCCCCTGCTTGTAGGATTCCTACAAAACATGCGGCATGAGATTGGCTGGCTCAACAGCGCCGTCGGCAGCCGGACCACGGAAGGCTACGAGAGTGCTCGTTGTCGTCGCGCCCGGTCAGGGCTCCCAGTCGCCCGGTTTCCTGCTCCCCTGGCTCGAGCTGCCCGGTGTCCGGGAACGCCTCGACTGGCTGTCGGTCGTCAGCGGGGTCGACCTCGTGGAGCACGGCACCGTCTCCGACGCCGACACGATCCGCGATACGGCCATCGCCCAGCCGCTGATCGTCGGCGCCGGCCTGGTCACCCTCCTGAGCCTGTTCCCCCATCCGGGCAACGCCTTCGCCCGCATCGGCGTCGGCGCCGGGCACTCCGTCGGCGAGATCACCGCAGCCGTCGGCGCCGGAGTCCTGACCGCCGAGCAGGCGATGGTCTTCGTGCGCGAGCGCGGCCGACAGATGGCTGCTGCCTCCGCCGTTACCCCCACCGGCATGAGCGCCGTCCTCGGTGGCGAGGCCGATGTGGTCGTCGCGAAGGCCGCGGAGCATGGCCTGACCCCTGCCAACATGAACGGCGCCGGCCAGATCGTGGTCGCCGGCACTCTCGAGCAGCTCGCGGCCTTCGCCGCCGATCCGCCGGAGGGCGCGCGCGTGCGGCCCCTCGAGGTTGCCGGCGCCTTCCATACGCAGCACATGGCTCCCGCCGTCAGCGTCCTCGGTGGCTACGCGCGGTCGATGACGACCCATGATCCGCGGCTTTCCCTGCTCTCCAACGCCGACGGCCGCGTCATCCACGACGGCCGCGAGGTCCTCAAGCGCCTCGTCACGCAGGTGAGCAACCCCGTGCGCTGGGACCTGTGCATGTCGGCGATGGCCGACCTCGGCGTCACGGCCGTCATCGAGATACCGCCCGCCGGGGCTCTCACCGGACTCGTCAAGCGCGCCCTGCCCGGCGTGCAGACCCTGGCCGTCAAGACACCCGACGACCTGCCTGCGGCCTGGAAGCTCATCAACGAGCACGGCCGGCCCGCGAACCTCGACAACCAGCCCACCTGGCGCCTCGTGGTCGCACCCATCAAGGGCGCCTTCCGCCTCGGGACCGACGCCCGCACTGGCGACGACCTCGGCATCGACGCCGCGATCGGCACCGTCGAGACTCTCCGCGACACCATCCCGGTCGTAGCCCCGCATGGCGGCACCGTCGTCGAGTGGCTCGTCGAGGACGGCGACCCCGTTGCCCCCGGCCAACCGATCGTCCGGCTCCACCCCATCGCGCAGGAGGCACACGCGTGAGCGCGCCCATCACGCCATCCGTCGGTGCCGAGTACGCGCGCATCCTGTCCGTCGGCGCCTACCGCCCGGCCCGCATCGTCCCGAACTCCGAGATCGTCGACCTGATCGAATCCTCCGATGAGTGGATCCGCGAGCGCTCCGGCATCATCGAGCGGCGCTACGCAGCCAAGGACGAGACCGTCGTCGACCTTGCCGTGTCAGCTGCCCTCGTCGCCCTCGAGCGGTCAGGGATTCCGGCCGACCAGATCGGCATGGTCATGATCGGCACGGTCACCCATCCATACCCCACACCGTCAGCTGCAGCCGAGGTGGCCGACCGCATCGGCGCACTCAATGCGGCAGCCGTCGATCTCTCAGCCGCCTGTGCGGGCTTCTGCTACGGCCTCGCGATCGCCAACGACCTGATCCGCGGCGGCAGCGCGCGCTACGTGCTGCTCATCGGTGTCGAAAAGCTGACCGACTGGGTCAATCCTGCCGATCGAGGCACCGCCTTCCTGTTCGCCGACGGTGCGGGTGCCGTCGTCGTCGGCCCGTCCGACACTCCGGGCATCGGTCCGGTCGTCTGGGGCTCAGATGGCTCGCAGAAGGACGCCATCACGATGACGCAGTCGCTCATCGACTACCGCGACAACGGCGGCCCGATCTTCCCGACGCTCGAAATGCAGGGCCAGCAGGTGTTCCGCTGGGCCGTGGGCGAGATGGCGAAGGCCTGTCAGCGCGCCCTCGACGTCGCCGGTGTCAGCGCCGATGACCTGGATGCCTTCATCCCCCATCAGGCCAACATGCGCATCACCGATGCGATGGTGCGTGCCCTGAAGCTGCCCGCCCATGTGCCGGTGGCCCGCGACATCGCCTACACCGGTAACACTTCGGCGGCATCGGTACCGTTGGCGATGGATCGGATGCTCGAGACCGGCGAGGCCCCGCACGGCGGCACCGCACTGCTCATCGGTTTCGGGGCCGGCCTGGTCTACGCATCGCAGGTCGTCATCCTTCCTTAGCCATTCGTCCGAACGTCCCATCGCACGACTGCACGATCGCTCGACCGATAACCCGCACCACTCGTCCACCTTCAGATACCGAAAGGAAAGAACATGAGCCAGGAAATTCTCGATGGCCTCGCCGTCATCGTCAACGAGGTTGCCGGCGTTCCCGTCGAAGACGTCCAGACCGACAAGTCGTTCGTCGACGATCTGGACATCGACTCACTGTCGATGGTCGAGGTCGTCATGGCGGCCGAGGACAAGTGGGGCGTGAAGATCCCCGACAGCGAGGTCAAGAACCTCAAGACTGTCGGCGACGCCGTCAACTACATCTCGGCCAACAAGTAGTCACCACCACACCGTGCCGGTCTTGAGGTTGGCGGCGTTCCGGACCCCCGGAAACGCCACCAACCTCAAGACCGACGGGTACGTACTTCGGGAGGAACAGGCATGACGCGTCAGGTCGTAGTCACCGGACTGGGCATGACCTCGCCGGTCGGCGGGGATGTGGCCAGCAGCTGGCAGAACGTGCTCGCCGGCGTCTCCGGCATCAGCGTGATCGAGGCGCCCTGGGCCGACGTCCAGCCGTCCAAGATCGCTGGGTTCATGGCTGTCGACCCCGCAGAGGTCCTCGACCGCGTCGAGGCCCGCAAGCTCGACCGCTCACAGCAGGCAGCCCTGGTCGCCGCCCGCGAGGCGTGGGCCGATGCCGGCTCGCCCGAGGTTGACCCGGAGCGCCTCGGCGCCGTCATCGCTACCGGCATGGGCGGCCTGACGTCCCTCATGAACGCCTACGACACCCTGCTCGAGCGCGGCCCGTCGCGCATCTCCCCCCACATGGTCACGCAGATCATGCCCAACGGATCTGCCGCGATCGTCGGGCTCGAGGTCGGCGCCCGCGCCGGCGTCCACACCCCTGTCAGCGCCTGCGCATCCGGCGCCGAGGCCGTCTCCTACGCCGCGCGGATGATCCAGACCGGCCGCGCCGACGTGGTCATCTG
>CAIVQM010000333.1 GCA_903908025.1 uncultured bacterium | reverse complement strand
GGTGGAGAGCCTGCGCGCGGACAAGTACTGGCCACCGGTGCGCCGCATCGATGGTGCCTATGGCGACCGCAACCTGGTGTGCTCGTGTCCACGGCCGGAGGAGCTCGCGACCACGTGATTGCCGTCATCGACATCGATGGTGTGCTGGCCGATGCCACCCATCGGCAGCATCACGTCGACCAACGGCCGAAGGACTGGTCTGCATTCTTCGATGAGGTAGGCGCTGACGATGTCATCGACCGCGGCCGGGAGCGACTGAGGGAGCTGTCTGTCGACCACTCGATCGTCCTGCTCTCCGGCCGACCGGAGAGCACGCGGGTCGACACGGAGGCGTGGCTGGCTCTCAAGGGGATCAGTTTCAGCTCCCTGATCCTGAGGCCGGACCGGGATAGGCGAAGGGCGGCGGACTTCAAAGCTGAGGCGATCGGGCGCATCGGTCCGCCGGACCGGGTGGCCCTCGTGATCGACGACGATCTGGCCGTGGTGGAGCGACTGGCGGGGTTGGGTTACCGGGTGGAGCACTTCCGGTAGCCTTCCCTCACTTGCCCCCAATGAAAGGCTCTTCAATGGATTCCCTGTGGACCCTGCTCTACCTGTTCTTCATGATCATCTTCTTCATGATCTTCTTCATGGTGATCATGGACCTGTTCAGCGATCACACGATGGGCGGCGGCGCCAAGGCCGTCTGGATCATCTTCCTCATCATCTTCCCGCCGATCACGGTGCTGGTCTACCTGATCGCCCGCGGCAAGAGCATGGGCGAGCGTCGTCAGGCGCAGATGGAGGCCGCGCAGCAGGCGCAGAAGGCCTACATCCAGTCCGCCGTCGGCAGCGTTTCCCCGGCCGACCAGATCGCGTCCGCCAAGGCACTGCTCGACGCCGGCACGATCACGCAGGCTGAGTTCGACTCGCTCAAGACGAAGGCCCTCGCCTAAGTCGCAGCGCGTCAGTGGGCCCCACCGTCTCGTACGGTGGGGCCCACTGCTCTTCCCGGAGGTGTGCGCATGGACACCCTGCTGATCCTCGGCGGTACGGCATGGCTGGGCCGCGAGCTCGCCAGTCAGGCCGTGGCCTCAGGGGTCCACGTCACCTGCCTGGCGCGGGGCACGTCCGGGCCCGTCGCTGACGGCGCGCATCTCATCCCCGCCAACCGCTCGGAGCCGTCCGCGTACGAGCCCGTGCGTGGTCGCGACTGGGACGCGATCATCGACGTGTCCTGGCAACCCGACCACGTGCGCTCGGCGCTTGATGCGCTTGCCGCCGATGCCGGGCACTGGACGTACGTCTCCTCGGTCTCGGTGTACGCGGACACCACCACGCCGGGAGCCAATGAGGCTGCGGCGCTCGTCGAACCGAAGACCTCGGGTCTGGCGACGATGGAGGAATACGGCGAGGCCAAGGTGGGCTGCGAGCAACTCGTAGCCGCCGGCATGGGTGCCGACCGGTCCCTCCTGGCCCGGGTCGGGCTGATCGGGGGTCCCGGTGACCCCACTGATCGCTTCGGCTACTGGGTGTCGCGTTTCGCGCTTGCGTCGACCGACGCGGTTCTCGTCCCCGACGCGCCCGACCTCAGCGCGCAGGTGGTCGACGTGCGGGATCTCGCGGCCTTCCTGCTGGCGTGCGCGGTGATCCGGTCCACCGGCCCGGTGGACGTCGTGGGGGAGGCGGTGCCCTTCTCCGACGTGGTCGACATGAGTGCTCGGACCGCCGGCTTCACTGGCCGCGCCGTGCGGGCGGCGCCGCAGTGGCTCGAGGAGCACGAGGTCCAGCCATGGGCGGGCCCTCGGTCCCTTCCGTTGTGGCTGCCGCTGCCGGAGTATGCGGGCGTCGGTGCGCGATCCGACGCACATGCCGTCGAACTCGGGCTGCTGCGGCGCCCGATCGCGTCGAGCCTCGCGGACGTGCTGTCAGACGAGCGGTTGCGGGGGCTCGACCGGCCCCGAAGGGCCGGGCTCACCCGAGTGGAGGAGGTCGACCTCATCGAGCAATGCGCGGGCCTGGACCAGTGATGGGCCGTACCAGGTCAGCAAGCGGCCGCTGAACAGGACGGTGGGCGTGGCGGTGAAGGCCTCGGGGCCGTCCGTGGGGGAGAAGACGTACGGCTCGTCCGGCAGCAGGACAGCATCCAGGCCCATCGCATCCAATTCGGCTACCGACACCTTCGGATACCGGTCCGCGTGGTCTGCAAAGGCATTGCGGCAGCCCAGGGATTCGAGCAGATCACCCGCGAACGTGTCACGGCCAACCACCATCCAAGGATCGCGCCAGATGACCGCAGCGACGAGGGGGCCGGTCAACGCCGGCGGTGCAGCCCAGATCGCCTCCGCTTCGACCAGCCAGCCCGGCACCGGCCAGTCGAGCGCTTCCTCGAACATTCGGCGCATTGACGTCAGGGCCTCGCGGACCGACTCGATCCGGGTGACCCACACGGGAACGCCGGCATCCCGAAGGCGTCGTACGTCGATCTCCCGGTTCTCCTCCTGATTCGCGATGACGAGATCCGGCTGGAGCGCGATGATCGTGCGGGTGTTGGGATTCTTGGTGCCGCGAATCCGCTGCACGTCGAGATCCGCCGGATAGGTGCACCAGTCGGTCGCCGCGATGATCGCCGCTGGACGAACCGATGCGATTGCCTCGGTGAGCGACGGAACGAGGGACACCACCCGACGGACGGGGGATGCCAGTGCGACGGGAGTCCCAAGGTCATCGATTGGTTCCCTCGTCATCATAATGTCATAATGCACATTATCGGCGTTATCCATAGGGTAGTTCACCGCCACGGTGCGGCCGCCTCCAGCTCGTACGCCAGGCCCAGCAGCATGGCCTCCTGGCCGTAACCGGCGGCCGCCTGGACACCGATCGGCAGCCCGTCGGCGCTCATGCCCAGTGGCAGAGAGATCGCCGGTACGCCGGCGACGTTCTGGATCGCCGTGAACGAGCTGTAGCGCAGCAGCCGGACCAAGTGCGTCTCGAACGAAATGTCCGGGGCCAGGTAGCCGATCGGCGGAGCGACATGGGCCAGCACCGGCGTCAGAAGCACGTCGTAGGGCGCCAGCAGCCGGGCGTATTCCTCACCGAAGGCCCGCAGGCGCTTGAGCGATGCAGGCGTGCGGACGGCCACCGTCCGGAAGTAGCGACTGAGTCCCAGGGTCAGGGGCTCCAGGGCGGAGCGATCGAACTGCGGGCCGTACATCCGCCGCCCGCCGAGCTCGGTGATGAAAGCCAGGCCTGCCCAGTAGCGCAGGAAGTCGCGGCCGAACTGCTCGGGGAACGGGAAGGCGATCTGCTCGACGCGGTGGCCGAGGGACTCGCAGAGCATCGCTGTGCGCGTCACCGTCTCGACCACGTCTGTGGCAACGGGCATTCCTGACATCGCCTCCGTGAGAACGGCGATGCGCAGGCGCGAAGTGCAGGGCGCGGTGACGTGGCCGATGGGCGGCAAGTCCGGGCTGGTGCCGTCGACGGTCGCATAGAACAGCGCGGTGTCGCGCACGCTGCGCGTCAGCACCCCCTGGGCGACGATGCCGACCGGCAGCGCATTCAGACCGGGATCCAGGGGCAGCCGGCCCCGCGACGGCTTGAGCCCGACCAGGCCGCAGCAGGAAGCCGGGATGCGGATGGAGCCGCCGCCGTCGTTCCCGTGGGCCAACGGAACGACGCCGGATGCCACGAGGGCTGCTGCACCGCCCGAGGATCCCCCGGTCGAGTACTCGGTGTTCCACGGATTTCGTGCCGGCCCGTTGAGGAGTGGCTCGGTGCTCGCGGTGAGGCCGAACTCGGGCATCGAGGACTTGCCGAGAACGGTGAATCCGGCCGCCAGAAACGAATCGACGAAAGGTGAGTTGACGGTGGCTGCACTGTGTGGAGTGGCTCGTGACCCGTGCCGGGTGGGCAATCCGACGACGTTCTCGTTGTCCTTGACGAAGGACGGCACCCCGGCGAAGGGACCGTCGCCCCGAACGGCCGGTGCTGCCCAGCTGACCACCGCATTCAGGGTTTCGTCCACCTGCCGCGCCCTGGCGATCGCAGCTGCGGTCAGTTCGTCGGCGTGAAGTGAGCCGATGCGCATCTCCTCGAGCAGGCCCACGGAATCGTGGTCCCCCAGCGCATCGTCACCGAACGCACTCACGGCGAGGATCGGTGTCATTCGATGACGCTAGCAAACGGACGTGACCTCCCTAGGCTGGGTCCACTGCTGAGCCTTGGGGGATGCATGCTGCCACGGACGGATTCCCGTCGCCTGCAACGAGATGTGTGGCTGGCGATCATGCAGGTGCTGCTTGCCGTGCTTCTCACCGCGATCTACCTCGTGTTCGTCACATCCTTCGGTGGCGAGTTCCTGCTTGTGGTCAAGGGCGCGCTGCTTCTTCCGGTGTTCGTGCTGGCGGTCGTGACAGGCACGGTCGTATCGCTGGTGCTGGCGATCCGAAGTCGTCGGCGCGGAGAGTTCCTCGGTGATGTGTCGGCGACGTCGCTGTCACCGCGGGCACGAAAGGTGTGGCTCATCGTGTGGTCGGTCGTCCTGATGGCCATGGCGTATCCGCTGCTCGTTCTCGGACGCACCCTCGCACTCGGTGCGATGGGTGCGGTACCGACGGCGGCTCTGGTCGTGCTCCTGCTGCCGTACGTCGGCTACGCATCCCTGTTTCTCGTCGGTGGCGTCCTGACGCTCATTCGCCTGCTCCGTCGTCATCCCGTTCGGCTGATGCGCGGGGCAGTCCTGATCGGCATGCCATTCCTGCTGCTGTTCATAGGGTTTGGCGTCATAGCGGCAATGTGGTCGCCTCAGTGGACAACGGGCGTGCATTCCACGCCGCTGTTCTCCCCCGGTGACCAACCGGGTCGGTCGTACCGGATCCCGGCG
>CAIVQM010000332.1 GCA_903908025.1 uncultured bacterium | reverse complement strand
TCTCCACCCAGCGCTCGCTGGCGGCGATCGAATTGCCAACCAGCCGGCCCTGCCACCTCGCGGTCACGTCACTGCCGTCCGGGACCTTGGCGGAGGAGGTGGCAATGGTGAAGTGGCCGTCCGCGTCGAGGATGACCGAGTGGCGGGTCAGCGGGACGCCATCGACGAACAGGTCGACCGATTCGCCAGCGTAGGTGGGCAGGTTCCCGACGACCGTGGCGGACTTACCGTCCCGGGTGACCGTGATCTCCGCGTTGCAGACCTGCACGGCCTGGAAGTAGAACTTCTGGGATACCACCCCGGCAGGGAGCTTGGGCCAGGACAGACGTACGCCGAAGTCGTCGAACTGATCATCGGGCAGGGAACCGCGGGACCAGATGATGGTCTTGCCGTCCGACTTCAGTGTCCATCCGGCCTTGGGCTGGGCCTTCACGCTTGTTACCCCGTCGGGGACGGTGATGGCCAGGGTGTTCGTAGCATCGCCGGCGCAGCCATGCCCGGGTCGGAACCAGAATGCACTGCTGCTTCCGGCAGTGGGAGTTCCGCCGCCAAGGTCGACACCCATGTGGGCACTGGCCGGCACAGCGGCCAGGACGACCGCGGCGCTGGCGACGCTGACGATCGCGACGCCGATTCGTGTACTTCGTACAAATGATGCATGCATGATGGAGCCCTTCTCATGAAAGTGGGATGCGGGAAATGCCCGCGTGAGGACATGCGCTTCACAGCAGCGCCTGAATCTGCAGGATCACGCAGTGATAGGTGGGCCCCGGCGCGCAACGTCGTGCTCGATGCGAGCCATCGTCTTGAGAGGGTGGCCGAGGGGCCAGATCACTGCCAGAGGTGCAGGTGGCGCCAGCGTCATGGTCGTGTACTCGCAGGCCAATTGGCGCAGGAACCGAAGCCATTGATGCATGACCACGTCGGCGTGCCCCAGGACTGCGACGACGAGGAGGGTGGCGACAGCGTGTGCAGCCAGCATGGGGTGGTCCGGGATCAGGCTCGAATGCCCTAGTAGCGGTGGCGTGTGCGTCGACCCCACCGCTAGCAGGATGTGCACGAGCAACTGAAGAGCCACGACAAAGGCGAAGAGTGCGGAGATCACCAACCGCTTGCCGGTGATCGTTGAACTGATCGCGGTGCACAGGGCGAAGGCAAGAAGGAGGGGACCGAAGGCAGGGAGCGGTCCGCCTGCGACCGAATGCCCGATGATCGAGATGAAGACCGAGGCCGCACCCAGAGCCACTGCGCGAACGGTGAGGATCGCCCCGGAGAAGCGAGCCCTGCGCGCGGTCATCCGCGCAGGCTACAGGTCCGGTCGCAGTGCGGACCTCCAGCCGTGCCGGGGAAGTCCGCTCTGTCGAAGGCCCATCTACCCGCGGGTACCCGCAGCGGAGTCACCTCAGCCATCCGGTGGACGAACGACGGGTGCCCCCACGTCGTGACGTGGGGGCACCCGAGTGTCGTGCTGTCAGCCGCCGAAGGCGACGAGATGGCGCTCAGACCCGTTGCGCAGGTTCGTGTAGACCTTCAGAACGTCGGGAGCGGTGACGCCCTTCATCGCATCGGTGAGGTCGGCGATGTCGAGGTTCTCGATCGCGATGCCGACGGTGAGTGCGGTGGCGTTGCTGGTCGCATCTGCGAGCAGGTCACCGTAGAGCGCCTGGAAGGAGGCGCTGGCGAATTTGCCGGTGGCCAGGCCGGCCGTCGGATCATCAAGGCCGTAGCGGACGAGCAGCGTCCGCAGCGCCGTCTGGTGCTGAGCCTCGGCCTTTGCGATCCGGCTGAACTGGGAGTCGGCCGGGTACTTCGCGGCGAGGGTGACGTAGACATCGTGGGCAAGCTTCTCTTCCTCGACCATGGCGACCAGGTCGGACTTCTGAGCTGCGGTCAGCGTGCCCGAGGGCGCGGCCACACCGGTGCCCATGCCCGACATGCTGCCGCTGCCCATCCCGCGGCCCTGGCCTGCATTCATGCCTGCGCCGTTGGCAGTGCCGGTCGCAGTGCCGGTCCCGGTGCATGTGCCCGTGCCGGATGCGTTTCCGTTGGCTGCGAATGCCGGACCCGCGGCCACGGTGAGACTGGTGATGCCGGCAGCGATGACGACGGCTGCGGTGAGTGAGCGACGCATGATGACTCCTTCGTTGGCCGGGGCGATGGCCCGGGGTTCATGTTCTTTTCACTGCTGACAATGACTGCTTGGGGTGGACCGACGGTGTGCTCGGTATGGAGATCGTGTGGAGATTGGCGCCCGATGCCGGGGTAGCCGAGCGATGACGTCGCTTCGAGGGCAGGATGGCTGTGTGCCGTCCATCCTGATCGTCGAGGACGAACGCGATATCCGGGAGTTGCTCCGCCGCTACCTCGAGCGGGCGGGCCATTCCGTGCTGAGCACGGGTACGGGGGCCGAGGCACTCCTACTTCTGGCGAGTGCGGCACCTGACCTGGTGCTGCTGGACCTCGGTCTGCCGGATATCGACGGGCTCGAGGTGCTCGACACCGCGACGGTGATGGGCGTGGCCGTGATCGCACTGACCGCCAGGAGCTCCGTCGAGGATCGAATTCGCGGACTTCAGCGTGGCGCCGACGACTACGTCAGCAAGCCGTTCAGTCCGCAGGAGGTGGTGCTGCGGGTTGCGGCGGTGCTGGGCCGGCACGGGGTCACCGAGCAGGGCGACGTCGACTCCTTCGGCGACGGTCGCCTTCGCATTGATGTGGTCAGGCACGAGGTCTCACTCGATGGCCAACTCCTTGACCTGACCCCCTCGGAATGGGGCGTGCTGACGACTCTCGCTGGTTCGCCCGGCCGGGTGTACTCGCGCGCTGAACTGGTGAACCGGGTACGTGGCTACGAGTTCGCGGCATACGAGCGGACCATCGACTCCCATGTGAAGAATCTGCGACGCAAGCTGGGCGATGATCCCGCATCGATCGTGGAGACCGTTCTCGGTGTCGGCTACCGGCTGGGACTTCGTCATGACGCGTGACACGCCCAGCACCCTTGGTCCGCTGGGCCGTCGGCTGCTCGCCGCCTTCGTTCTCGTCGCACTGTCGTCAGTGATCGTGCTGACTGTCGCCGCACTCATCGGCACTGCTCGTGGACTCACTGCCGGTGAGGATGAGCAGCGCCAGACAGTCGTCAACGCGACGGCGGTGGCGGCAGCCGATTCCTACCGGTCAGCGGGCGGCTGGTCGAATGCCGACCTCACTCGAGCGTTCGACATCGCCACCTCTTCGGGCGGCAGCCTGGTTGTGCGTGACGCCAGCGGCGAGTCCGTCGCGACACCCACGGGCATGATGCAGGGCGGCGGCATGGGCGGCCAGTCGCGCGGTGGCCTCACGGCACCTGTCGTAGTCGACGGGGTCACGGTCGGCAGTGTCCGAGTGGGATTCGGCGGGCAGGCGGCGACGACGGCGCAGAGTATTGCGTGGACGTGGATCATCCTTGCCGCTGTTGCCTCCCTGATCGTTGCTGTGCTCGTGTCGTGGTTTGTATCCGGGCGCATTACGCGTCCGCTCGTGCGCCTGTCCGTGGTAGCCCGGTCCTTCGCTGCCGGCGACCGCACAGCGCGAGCCGCGGCCACTGACACCTCGGCACCGGGTGAGCTCGGTGAGCTGGCACGTGCGTTCGATGCGACAGCCGACGATGTCGTCCGTGCTGAGCAGACCCGGCAGCGGATGGCGGCCGATGTCGCCCATGAGCTGCGAACTCCGCTCGCCGCCCTGCAGGCAGGGCTTGAGGAACTGCGTGATGGCCTCGTCGATCCCGACGCCGAGCGGCTCGCCGCCCTGCATGCTCAGTCGGTGCGACTGGGCCGGGTCGTCGATGACCTCGCCGCGCTGTCGGCCGCTCAGTCGCAGCAGCTGTCCCTTCGCCGATCACCGCTGGATCTCGGCCTCCTGGTGAACGAGGCGCTGTCGGCTTCGCTTGCTTCGCTGGTTGCTGCGGGTCTGCGGGTGACGAGTGATGTTTCCTCGGATGTGGTCGTCGACGGCGATTCGGATCGACTGCATCAGGCCGTCGGCAACCTTTTGGGCAATGCCGCCCGTTACTGCCGCGAAGGTGACGAGGTGCGGGTGGTGGTTCGACGGACGGCGAGTGATGCCGTGCTCGAAGTGTCCGACACCGGTCCCGGCATTGACCCGGCTGATCTGCCGCATGTCTTTGACCGGCTGTGGCGAGGGTCGGCGGATCGCGATGTCGCCGGTTCGGGCATTGGGCTCGCGGTCGTCCACGAGATTGTGCTGGCCCATGGCGGTCAGGTCGACGCGATGTCGGACGGACGAACAGGTGCGACGTTCACGATCACCATGCCGATCGTGCGTCCGTCCTGAGGCTGGTCAGCCGCCGAAGAGCCGGCCGAAGAAGCCGCCCTTCTTGGCCGCCGCCTTCTCAGCCGCGGTGCAGGAGCAGCGCTCGTTCTTCGGAACCCCGCGCAGGACCTCGTTCTTGTGCTGGCCACATCCGGCCCACGTCTTCTTCTTGCAGGCGCGGCAGGTGGTCTGATGGCACATGGAGGTCCCTCTCGGTCGGCGGCGCCAACTGGCACGCGGTGAGGTGACTATACCCCTAGGGGTATCAGTTCGCCAGCCGCGCAGGCCGGACAGCGCTGTCCGTGGGTGCGCCGATAGATCGTCGCGAACCATTCGTGGCCGCACGACGTGCACCGCCACGGCAAGCGGGCACTTGAGCCAGGCCGGTAGGCGCGTGGATCCCAGCCATCGGCCTCGTCGGCAATATCTGCTCGCAGGTCGGCGAGCGAGCGCCCCGTAACCGGCAGCTGCCTGGCTCGACCCCCGGCCCCCTTCGCGCACACGGGACAGCCGGAGCCCTTGGCCCGGTTGGCGATGGCAGCCTGCCAGATGTGGCCACGTGGTCCGCGCCACCAGACCTTCTCCTTGCTGCCCTGCGTGAGGCGAGTCGGGTCGTAGGGCGGCAGCAGTTCCGCGGCAATACCGGGATGCGTGACGGCCAGAGGTGGATGGCTGTTGCGATGGCAGGTGGGGCAGGCCGCAAACCCACGGATGCGGTTACGGATCTCCGCCGACCACGTCGTGCCGCAGTCGGCGCATCGCCAGGGCAGGTGTGCTCGTGATCCGGGGCGGTACGTGGACGGGTCCCAGCCATCGGCCTCGTCGGCCAGATCAGGTCGAGCGGCGGCCAGGGAACCGTCGAGCGCCGCGCGCAGCATGATCGGTATCGCCTAGCCGGGCGCTCGAACACTGCGCCGCAAGAGGAGCCGGACGGTCCGTGCCGCGATGTACAACCACAGCAGGGCGAGCACGATCGTGGCCAGCAGACCGAGTACCTGGACCAGCCAGACACCGGTCGCCACCCCAACGGCCGCGATCGACAGGGACATCGCGCCGACCGGGAAGACGAACCCCCACCAGCCCGGGTGCAACGGCACGCCACCGCTCTGGCGCATGCGGTGGAGTTCGAGTGCGGCGAACCCGGCCCACCAGAGGCCGAATCCGATGCCCATCGCAGCAACAACAACACCTGCGCTTGCGCCGCTGAAGCCCGGTACGCCTGCCTCGGTCGCTGCCTGAAGAAGTCGGAGCAGCGCGAGGCCGATCATGCCGGCCGGTGCCAGGGGGATCCACAAGGAAGCTGCCATCGGCGCGGGCATTGGCTCACGCAGGGCAAGTCGCGCAATCAGCAGCGTCAGGATCGCGATGAAAAGCAGCGCCCCTATTCCATAGAACGCAAAGCCCGCGAGCACCAGTCCGGAGGCAGCCTGCGGATTAGCGACGATCAGCGGAGCGAGAGCGAGGGGGACGAGCAGGTTCATCACCGGGGGGATCAGCCAGCCGCCATTGACGGCCTCCAAGCCAATCGCTCCCCGCAGCATGGCTGCAGACCAGGTGATTCCGAGCGCGACGGCGATAACGAGGCCGACGACGAGCAGGATGCCGTCGATCCACAGCGCGAGGCCGGTCGGAACCAGGCTCGGGCCGATGCGACCCCAGGCCACGGCGAGAACGAGCAAACCTGCCGGCAGCGTGGCGAGCATCGCACCGTGAGCAGGGTCGGCGATCTCTGCCCGGAGGGTCTCTCGGTTACCGAGTCGGTGCACGTAGCGCGGCAGGAGAACCACCGCGAGCACGCTCGCCAGCAGCAGGAAGGCAACCGCAACCGGGTTGAGCCAGGTCCATTGCCAGGTGGTGCCCTGAGCGGCGATGGCGAGCGAGAGGGCACCGGTGCCCATCACCGAGCCGAACCACGCGGGATGCCGGTGTGGGTTCATGGGTGCCATCTGCCTCAGTTCTTTGGAATCAAATACCCCTAGGGGTATGCTATCGCCCCATGTGGTCCGCATGCGCGTCGATGACGACGTGGCCCCGCCCGAGGTGGCTGGTGGCCGTGCTCAGTGGGGTCCTCATTGCCGTGCTCGTCGCCCTGCCGACCGCCGTCATCCCGAACCCGGTCTTCGGTCGCAGTGTCGCCGTGACGTGGTGGTCGTACCCCGTCGTCATCGTGACGGCGATTCTGGGGGGACTGCTCGTCGCGACCTACGTGCGCACGGGGGCAGCCTCGGCGGGAACGCCCTCGAAGGACGATATCGACGCGCCGACCAAGCTCGGTATGGCCGGCACGTTGGTCACCTTCTTCGCGGTGGGCTGCCCGGTCTGCAACAAGCTCGTGCTGCTGGCATTGGGCGCTTCGGGTGCTGTCACCTGGTTCGCACCGTTTCAACCGTTTCTGGCACTGGCATCCATCGCGCTGATGGTCGTTGCCCTGCGGATCAGGCTGCGCAACGAGACGTCCTGCCCTGTCAGTATCTAGATAACACCGCACGTCAAACACCTTGAGAGGAACTCACATGAAGGTCGTCGTCGTCGGTGGAGTCGCCGGAGGCATGTCCGCAGCTGCGCGTCTGCGCCGGCTCGATGAGCAGGCGGAGATCGTGGTGCTGGAGCGCGACGACTACGTATCGTTCGCCAACTGCGGGTTGCCGTACCACATCGGTGGTGACATCACCGAGCGTGATGCGCTGCTGCTGCAGACTCCGCTCAGCTTGCGCGAGAGCCTTGGCCTCGACGTCCGCACCGGGCACGAAGTGCTCGGTATTGATCGCGGAGCCAAGTCCGTCTCCGTCCGCAACCGACACACGGGTGAGGAATACAGCGAGGGCTATGACGCGCTCGTTCTAGCGACGGGTGCCACGCCGTTGCGTCCGCCACTGCCCGGTATCGACCATCCGCTTATCCGCACGCTTCGCAATATCCCTGACATGGACGCGATCATCGCGATCCTCGATGACGGAGTCCGCTCCGCCGTTGTGATCGGTGGCGGGTATATCGGCATCGAGATGGTCGAGGCGCTGCGTCACCGTGGCGTCGAGGTCACTCTCGTCGAGGCACTCGATCAGGTGATGACCGTCCTTGACCCGGAGATGGCCACCCACCTGCAGGACAACCTCGTCGACCATGGTGTGCGCCTGCTCCTCTCGACGCGCGCGACCGGCTTCGCAGATGACAACGGGAAGGTCGTCGTCGAGCTCGATGACGAGCGAATCACCACTGACCTCGTCATCCTCGCCATCGGCGTCAAGCCCGAAAGCTCACTCGCACGTGCAGCGGGCCTTGAGCTGTCCGACCGCGGCGCCGTCATCACCGACCAGCACATGCGCACGAGTGATCCGAGCATCTACGGCGTGGGCGACTCAGTGCAGGTGACCGACACCGTGACAGGGGAGCCGGTCGTCATTCCGCTGGCCGGTCCGGCGAACCGGCAGGGACGCATCGCGGCTGACAACATCGCGGGACGGGTGTCGGCGTATTCGTCAACCCAGGGCACCGGCATCGTCAAGCTCTTCGAATTGACCGCCGGTATGACGGGTGCAACAGAGCGCACGCTGAAGCGGGTCGGGCGCAACTACCTGAAGGTCCATGTCCATCCGAACGGGCATGCGTCGTACTACCCGGGAACGCATGCGATGCATCTCAAGGTGCTGTTCGACGCTCAAAGCGGCCAGCTCCTCGGCGCGCAGGCCGTCGGGGTCGACGGCGTCGACAAGCGCATCGACGTCCTCGCCGTCGCTATCCGTGCCGGAATGACGATCGAGGACCTCGAGCATCTCGAACTCGCGTACGCCCCGCCGTACGGCTCGGCGAAGGATGCGGTCAACTACGCGGGCTTCGTCGCCTCCGGCGTACTGGACGGCGACGCGGCGATCTGCCACGTGGCCGACGTAACGGCCCCGCGGGCGGACCAGGTCTTGC
>CAIVQM010000331.1 GCA_903908025.1 uncultured bacterium | reverse complement strand
GGTGGAGATGGCCATCGACCAGATCGATCGCTTCCTCGACACGAACCCCAGCCCACTCATCATCGAGCCGCCGGCCGACTGGGTCGGCGCAGCCGATTGGCGCGCGGCGCTCAGTTCGGTGATCACGCGTGACGTCGAACCCGCATTCGCTGCCCACCGCACCTACCTGCGCGACGAGGCCCTGCCTACCGCCCGCTCGAACGACGATGTCGGGCTCGTGCACCTGCCTGACGGTCTGGACCGCTACCACGCACTCGTCCGGCTGCACACCACGACTGACCGAACCCCCGATGAGCTCCACCGGCTGGGGACTGAGCAGGTGGCGCGCATTCACGCCGAGTTTCGCGACCTCGGGCAACGGCTCTTCGGGCTGCATGATGTCACCGCGATCTTCGCGCACCTGCAGTCCGACCCTAGCCTGCGCTGGCACTCGTCTGACGAGATACTCACGGCTGCCGAGGCGACGGTCCGTCGCGCGGAGGCCGCGTCATCCGAATGGTTCGGCCGCCTGCCGATTGCCGTCTGCGAACTCGATGCCATCCCCGAGCTCGAGGCCGCTGGCGCTCCGCCCGCGTACTACATGCCGCCAGCACTCGATGGATCGCGGCCGGGCACGTACTACACGAACGTCAACGAGCCCCGTGAGCGCACGTCCTTCGATCTCGAGTCCGTCGCGTTCCATGAGGCGGTTCCCGGCCATCACTTCCAGATCTCCCTGGCGCTCGAACTGCCCGATCTGCCGATGCTTCGCCGACTGCCGCTCTTCACCGCCTACATCGAGGGGTGGGGCCTGTACTCAGAGCGTCTCGCCGACGAGATGGGCCTGTACTCATCGGACCTGCAACGGATGGGCATGCTGTCAGCCGACGTCTGGCGGGCGTCGCGCCTTGTCGTGGATACCGGGATGCACGCCTTCGGCTGGACCCGCCAGCAGGCGGTCGACTACCTGCTCGCGAACACGCCGGTGGCCCCTATCGATGTCGAGTCGGAGATCGACCGGTACATCGCGATGCCGGCGCAGGCACTGTCGTACATGACGGGCCGCATCGAGATCGAGACACTGCGTGCCCGAGCTGAGTCCGCCCTCGGAGACGCATTCGACATCCGGGATTTCCACGACGTCGTGCTCGCCTCAGGAGCCCTCCCGTTGGCCGTTCTCAGCGAGCTCGTCGACACCTGGATCGCCGGGCAGACGCCGTAGCAGCTAGCCCCGGGCAGCGAGCCGAGCGGCCAGCGCATCGCGCTTGTCCTCGAAGCGCGATGCCTGCGTGTCCATGTCGGTGATCAACGTGGCCAGTTCCTCGCGGGCCTGCTGCCCCGCCGCCCCGAAGTCCTCGCGCTCGAAGACGCGCCACTTGCGCAGCACGGGCATGACGACCTCGTCACGGTGCTGCCGAAGGTCGTAGATGCCGGCGACGGCGATCTCGACTGCCTTCCGGCCGAAGCCCTCGATGCCGTGGCCGGGCATGGCGAAGTCACGTACCGATGCGAGCACCGCCTGCATGGTCTGATCGGGGGTGATATCGAAGGCGGCATCGATCACGTTTCGGTAGAAGACCATGTGCAGGTTCTCGTCAAGGGCGATGCGCGCGAACAACTGCTCCGCAATCGGGTCACCTGTGGCGGCACCAGTGTTGCGATGCGAAACGCGTGTGGCCAGCTCCTGGAAGGACACGTAGGACAGGCCCGCGAGAACACCCGGATGAATGGCGGAGAAGCCCTCGGTCATATGGATCATGCGAGCGCGCTCCATCGCAATGGGGTCGACCGAGCGGGTCACGAGCAGGTAGTCGCGGATGGCCGTGGCGTGTCGTCCTTCTTCAGCGGTCCACCGTCCGACCCAGTGACCCCATGCGCCATCGCGGCCGAGGATCGTGGCGATCTCGTAGTGGTAGCTGGGCAGGTTGTCCTCGGTAAGCAGGTTGATGATCAGGCTCGTACGCGCCGCGTCACTGAATCGCTGTTCCTCCGGTGACCATTCGCGGCCGTCGAGTGGTCCGGAGAAGTCCTCGGCCTGACTCCACGGCACGTACTCGTGCGGGAACCATTCCTTGGCCGTCGACAGGTGACGATTGAGTTCCCGTTCCACCACTGGCTCGAGATCGGCGAGCAGGCGCTGGTCCGAGACGTTGTCAGCGAGTGCAGTCATGTGGGACAGCCTGACACACCTCGGCAATGTCAAGTACTAACGTCCCTGTCCAACTTCGGGCGTAGTGTCGTCTTCAGGAATACTGTGGTTCTGTCTAGCAGTACTAGGGAGGTGCTCACCATGAGTGACAAGGTTGCCGGCTCGGCATCTCCCAGTGAGGTTGCCCGCGCCACGATCAACGGAGTCGATCCTTCGGGGGATGCAGCCGATCAGGCCGAACGTCTCACGATGATCATGGAGGCCGAGGCCACCCACAACGCCCTCAACGGCGGCGGCGGGGAGGGCAGCATGGACGGCCTGCTCTATCCACTTGAGGACATCGAGGATGTCCTCGCCATGGAGGATGCCGAGGACTCGAGCGACGATCCGATGCATGCCGGGGGTCTCACGCCCGCGCCGTGGATCTCGGCCGAGCAGGCCGCGATGCACGTCATCGATCCCGACGATCCTGACGACAACGCCTACGTCGGTGACGAGAGCGATGCCGAGCGCGCTGATCCCTTTCGCGATCAGTTCGACGGTCCGGCTCGAGATCTGACGCCGGAGGACGAGACCCTGCTGGGCATCGATCCGTACGATGCGCCGACCAAGCAGACGGCCGAGTGACCTAGCCTGTTGAGATGACGACTCCATCAGACCTCGTCCGCTACGAGGTGACCGACGGCATCGCGCTGATCACCCTCAACCGGCCCGATCGACTCAATGCCCTCGTGCCGGGCATGGGCGACATCTACGCAGATCTGCTCCATCGCGCCGATGCCGACCCGGTCGTGCGGGCGATCGTCGTGACCGGCGCGGGACGCGGGTTCTGCTCGGGTGCAGATCTGTCCGTCCTCGCCGAGGGTCCCGATGCACTTGACGGCTACCTCGATGGCCAGCACGTCGACAGTCTCCCGACGGCTGCGCTGCGGATCGGCACGCCCGTTGCCACCGCGATCAACGGACCCTGTGCTGGCATCGGGTTCGTTCTCGCCCTCTGCGCCGATGCCCGCTTCGCGCACCCGAGCGCCACATTGAGCACGTCCTTCAGCCGCCTCGGCCTGATCGCCGAGTACGGCGTGGCGTGGGTGCTCACGCGCCTGGCCGGTCTGGCAACGGCCACTGACCTGCTTCTCACTGGGCGCACCCTCACCGCCGCCGAGGCCTTCGATCTGGGGCTGGTCAACGCGGTCGACGACGACGTCGTCGGCGCGGCAATGGCGTGGGCACGCGGCGTGGCGGAAAACTGCTCTCCCACCGCGATGGCGGTGATGAAGCGTCAGCTGCTTCTGGTCGACACGCAGGATCTGACAGCAGCGGTCGACAGCTCGCTCGTCGAGATGCGCGCCGCATTCCAGCGGCCCGACATCACGGAAGCCATCACGGCGAAGATTGAGCAGCGTCCCCCGGCGTTCCCCGGCTACGCGGGCTGAATCAGGGCAACAGTCCGCAGTGCGCGAGCGCCATCCGAACGAGCCGACCCTGCCCACCTGACATCTCCGCCTGGAAGTCTGCCGACGAAGCCTCCTCGGGCGTCACCCAGACCAGATCGAGGGCATCCTGCGACGGCTCGCAATCGCCAGCCAGCGGGACGATAAAGGCCAGCGACACCGCATGCTGCCGCGGATCGTGGAAGCCGGTGACATCGGCGCTCGGGAAGTACTCCACCACTGTGAAGGGCTGCGGTGACGGGGCCACTCGGGGGAGCGCGAAAGAACCGAGGTCCTTCTCGAGGTGCCGCAAGAGTGCATCGCGCACGCGCTCGCCGTACATGATCCGCCCGGACACGACGGCTCGCGAGATGCTGCCGTCGGGCATGGCCCGAAGCAGCAGGCCGATGGCCGTGATCTCGCCCCGGGCGTCGGTGCGGACCGGGATGGCGTCGATATAGACGATGGGCAGTCGCTCGCGAGCAGAGGCCAATTCGTCATCAGCCAGCCAGGAGCCTCGGGTATCCAGCATGTCGCTCACATGCCGACCATAGCGCCGTCCGCGTGCCCTGGCTTAGGGTCCTGTCATGAGCCACAGCACCCCCGCCCGCGACGGCGGCACCCGACCGGACGGCACGACCTACGAGATCGCGAAGGACGAGTCCGACTGGCAGCAGTCACTCACGCCCGCGGAGTATCACGTGCTCCGCGAGGCCGGCACGGAAGCACCCTTCGTCGGCGAGTACACCGACACGAAGACGGAAGGCATCTACCGGTGTCGTGCCTGCCAGTCCGAGCTATTCCGAAGCGACACGAAGTTCGACTCGCATTGCGGATGGCCAAGCTTCTACGCCCCGCTCGCCAAGGAGCGCGTCGTGTATCTGGAAGACCGCTCGATCGGCGGGATGCGCACCGAGGTGCGCTGCGCCGCGTGCGGCGGACACCTCGGCCACGTCTTCGAAGGAGAGGGCTACGGGACTCCGACGGACCTGCGCTACTGCATCAACTCGATCTCGATGACCCTTGAGCCGTCGTCCGACTCATCAACCACCTGACGCGATCAGCAGCACCCCGACCATCGCTGCCGCCACCCCGGCGTACTGCACCGGGCGCAGCCGCTCCTTCAGCACGATCGCCGCGAGGATG
>CAIVQM010000330.1 GCA_903908025.1 uncultured bacterium | reverse complement strand
GTCGCACGACATCAGCCAGTGGACCAGTTCGCTGGCATCAGCGTGCACCGAGAACGCCTCGATCTCGACGATCTCCGCGCGCACCGGCACGTACTGCCCGTGGATCTTCAGCTCGTGCACGCCGTCGCGCAGCATGCGTCCCGCCGTGCCGACGGCCTGGAAGCCGACCAGCAGCACGGTGTTGTCGCGGTCGGGCAGAAGGGCCTTCAGATGGTGCGTCACGCGCCCCCCGCTGCCCATGCCGGATGCCGACACGATGATGCGCGCGCCACCGTGATCGAGGGCCATCGACTGCTGCGGGGTGGTGGCCTCATGCGCGTTGGGCAGGTCGATGGCATCAGGCCCCTCGGCCACCGTTGCGGAGTTGATCTCGGGGTCGCCGTCCTGGATCGCACGCACGTACACGCGCATTCCGGCGAGCGCCATCGGGCTGTCGACGTGGATCGGCGCGACAGGAATGCGCTGCTGGTCCTGCAGGGTGCGCAGGGCGCGTAGCAGCACCTCCGTGCGGTCGACCGCGAAGGCCGGGATGACGACGGTGCCGCCGCGCTTGAGGGTGCGGGTGATGGCCGCCGCCATCTGGTCGAGCTCGGCCTCCACGTCCTCGTGCTCGCGGTTGCCGTACGTCGACTCGACGACGATCGCATCGGCCGCGGATGGCGGGACGGGCGGCGCGAGCAGTGGATGGTTGCCGCGACCGAGGTCGCCGCTGAACACCACGGTCTTTCCGCTGGCATCGCTGGTGATCGTGACGATCGACGAGCCGAGGATGTGACCACCGTGATCGAGATGTGCGGTGACGCCTTCGGCGGGATGGAACTCGGTGCCGAACTCCACCGGCCGCAGCAGGGCGATGGCGCGCTCGGCATCGTTCACGTCGTACAGCGGCTCCGGCTGCGCGTGCCGTGAGTAGCCCTTCTTGCGGGCGAACGCGGTGTCCTCCTCCTGCAGCTTCGCGCTATCGCGCAGGATGATCGGCACCAGCTCTGCCGTGTTCGGGGAGCAGTACACGGGCCCGTCGAAGCCGTCGCGGACGAGGGCGGGCAGGTAGCCGCAGTGGTCCAGATGTGCGTGGCTGAGAATCACCGCGGAGAGCCGGGTCGGGTCGATGGGGAAGGGTTCCCAGTTACGTGCGCGGATCTCTCGCGGGCCCTGGAACAAGCCGCAGTCGACGAGGAACCGCGCATCGACGGCCGACGCACCCATCTCGACCAGGGTCTTCGACCCGGTGACGGTGCCAGCTGCGCCGATGAAGGTCAGGAACATGCTTCAGGTGTAGCACGCACGCCGCCGCCATGACGGGCCATGCGTGCTTGGCGGTCGGCGCTCGCTGTGGGGGATCCCGGGGGAGGGTTGACGACTGTCAGGGGTGGGGCCTAACGTTGCGGTTGTTCGAACAGGTGTTCGAACAACCGATCTGAGGCCCGGATTCGCGGCTGGGCCTTGGGCACCGCCTCGGTCACCGGGACCGCCTCGACCCCGGTCCCGGTGACCGAGGACCCGGTGGCAGAGCACCGGTGGCAGAACACCGGTGGCGGGGCCATCGGCGGGGCCATCGGCGGGGCCATCGAGAGGGGCGGCAGATGAGCCGCCGCTACCGGTCGGAGTCGGTCGAGGTGGTGACGGATGAGCGCGGGGAGCCGGCGGTGTTCCGCTGGCGGGGTCGGCGGTACGCCGTGCAGGTGATCGTGACGAGTTGGGTCGAGGCAGTGCCGTGGTGGACCGGGGAGTTCCGGGCCGTGGAGACGCGGACCGGGGAACTCCTGGTCGACCGGGCGAGTGGCCAGCGACATGTCTGGCGGGTCGAGGCAGCACCACGCACCGGGATCACCGGGGTGTACGACCTGTACCGGATCGCCCGAGGCCAGCGATGGCACTGGGGTCTGGAGCGGGTCATCGACTGACGCACGACGACCAGCGCATGACGACCAGCGAGACCAAGGAGACCAGACATGAGCATTCCCCGTTCGGCAGACGACCTGCTGATATCTGCTCGACGCAGCCTCACGGAGGCGAGCATCGCGACGACCGCGGGCGAGCGCTATGCCGCGGCACACCTGGCGGCCCTGCGCGCCGCCGCCGCTGTCCTCGCGGCCCGGAGTCGGCCGGCATCGCGCCGATCGCGGGTGATGAGCGTGTGGGTGGTCACGCCGCAGGTCGCGCCGGAGCTCGGGGAGTGGGCCGCCTTCTTCGCCGCGGGTGCGCGCAAGCGGGCCGCGGCCGAGGCTGGGCTCGACTGCGTCGCGCACCGGGAGGCCGATGACCTGGTCCGCGATGCGGATGCCTTCATCGCCCGGGTCTGCGAGTTCCTCGACGTGCCCTACCAGCCCACGATGGGCAGTTCCCTGCTGCACGTCGGCTAGCGCACCACCCCAGTCCCGGTCAGCGGTGCCTCCCGCTGGCCAGCCGATCGCGGGGCGGGGGCTCGGCATTCCTGTGACACGTCGAGCCCCCGTCCCTGCGTCCCGATCCCACGTCCGCTTCCGCTGGACTCCCCTTGGAGTCCTGCTGCACCCACCCCCCAGGACCCCCATGACCTTCAGCCATCTGCACGTGGCATCCGGGTACTCCCTGCAGTACGGCACTGCCACGCCGCAGGCCCTCGCCGACCGGGCCTCCGAACTCGGCCAGCCGATCATGGGCCTGACCGATCGCGACGGCCTGTACGGCGCGGTCCGCTGGGCGCTGGCCTGTCGGACGGCTGGGATCAGCCCGGTCCTCGGAGTGGACCTGATGATGGAGGAGACCACCCCGGCGGCTCGACCGACTGGGTCGACGACGGTCCGCCGCACTCCGGCACACGGTGGCATCTGGATCGACGAGGACCAGCCTCGGGTGCTGCTGCTGGCGACGAACGCGACCGGCTGGGCATCCCTGTGCCGGCTGGTGTCCGCCGCGCATATGGGGGAGCACACCGAGCGCGGTCGGCCCTGGCTGACCTGGGCTGTGCTGCGTGAGCACCACGAGGGGGTCGTCGCGCTGCTGTCCGCCGACTCCGAGGTGGGTCGGCTGATCGCCACGCAGCGCGCACACCGAGCAGCAGCCGCAGCCCGGCCGTGGCGGGCGATCTTCGGTCCCCGGCTCGGCATCGCCGTCACCTCGCACCGCACGGCTGGCCGGCATCGCCATGCCACGGCCACGGCAGCAGCCATGCTCGGCTGGGCGCGGCAGGAGCAACTCCCCGTCGTGCTCACCAACGCCGTCCGCTATCTGCAGCCGGCAGGGGCGCGGGTGGCCGATGTACTCGACTCGGCGCGGCGGCTGGTGCCGTTGGCCTCGCGGCATATCGCCCCGGACAACGGCGAGGCCTTCGTCAAGGATGCGCAGCAGATGGCGCAGGTCGCCGATGAGATCGCCACCGCGGCCGGTGAGCGCGATGGCCGCCGGCTGCTCGTCGACACCCAGCGGCTGGCCGAGCACTGCGCCCTCGACCCGGCAGCCGACCTCGGCCTCGGCGAGGTGTTCGTGCCGGAGCTCGACGTGCTGCTGCGGCGACCGGTGCCGGCGGGTGAGGCGGTTGCGCAGGCCAATGCCCTGCTGCGGCAGCGCTGCGAGTCGACGATGTCGCAGCGGTATCCGCGGGCCGATGATC
>CAIVQM010000329.1 GCA_903908025.1 uncultured bacterium | reverse complement strand
CCACCGCGCAGCGGATGCGGATGCGCATCCGTGAGCTCCTTGATGAACTGGTTCAGCCGACCCGTCGATACGCGGGTCTCCCAGCCTTCGAGAGCCTCCTCGATCGCAGCAGGCAGCTTCTCGATGTGACGCTTGGTCTTTGCGGAGATGTTGACGTGCGGAGCCCACGGCACCTGCACGAGATCGCGGTCGACCTCGCGGTACAGGTACTTGCGGCGCTCCTCGTCGGTGAGGTCCCACTTGTTGAAGGCCAGCACGAGCGCGCGCCCGGCCTCGATGACCATGTGGATGATGCGAACGTCCTGCTCGCTGAGGGGCTCGGACGCATCGACCAGAACCACAGCAACCTCAGCGCGATCGAGCGCAGCCTGGGTGCGCAGTGTTGCGTAGTACTCGTGACCGCTGGCCTCCTTCGACTTACGGCGAATGCCGGCCGTGTCGACGAACCACCACCAGGTGTCCTTGATCGCGATCAGCTCGTCGACGGGGTCGACGGTCGTGCCGGCGACACTGTCGACGACGACACGGTCGCTGCCGGCCAGCGCGTTCAGGAGCGAGGACTTGCCAACATTGGGCTTACCGAGAAGTGCAACGCGACGTGGACCACCGAGGCGCGAGATACCCGCACCGTTCTCGGGGAGCATGTCGACAGCGGCATCGAGCAGGTCGCCGGCACCACGACCGTGGAGCGCAGAGACGCAGTGCGGCTCCCCCAGCCCGAGTGACCACAGCGACTGCGCCTCGAGCTCGGTGTTCTCATCGTCGGCCTTGTTGGCGACGAGCAGCACCGGCTTGCCGGACTTGCGCAGGACCTGCACGACCGCTTCGTCGGTGTCGGTTGCGCCGACCTTCGCATCGACAATGAACAGGACGGCGTCGGCTTCGTTGACAGCGCGCTCTGCCTGGGCAGCGATCAGCGCCGCCATGCCGCGGACCTTGCGATCCCAGCCACCGGTGTCGATGAGGATGAACCGGCGGCCGTTCCATTCGGCTTCGTACGTGACGCGGTCGCGTGTGACGCCGGGCACGTCTTCCGTGACGGCCTCGCGACGGCCGATCATCCGGTTGACGAGGGTGGACTTGCCCACGTTGGGACGGCCCACGACGGCCAGGACGGGCATGCCCGAGTTCTCGCCGCCCGGGCGCATCAGCTCGCTCAGCTCGTCGTCGATATCGCCGAACTCGGTGCGCGCGGCAGCGAGGGCCGCAGCGACCGCTGCATCGTCGTCCAGGTCGTCCGCGAAGACCCCATCGTCGGTCGGTTCGGCATCATCAGCGTCGTCGTCGAAGGCGACCCACTCGTCACTCATTGCGTGCTTCCGTCTTCCTGTCGTGGAGTGACCGCCGTGCGGTCACATCCGCCCCGACCGCATGGCGGCGAGGTCTTCGGCATCGCTGACGATCTGTCGGACCTGCTCCGCGATCGCGGCCCTCGTGCTCGCGCGCAGCGGATCGCCAGGCACGCTCACCGGGACCGCGGGGGCGAAGTACACATCGATCCGCGACCGTGGGCGCGGCGGATCCGTCGGAACCCGTCCATCCGCGCCGAGCAGCACGACCGGCATCACATTGACGCCGGTCACCCCGACAAGGTACCCCACGGGGACCGAATCGCCCGCGACGACCACAGCGCGCTCGTCCCGCAGGGCCGCCACGGCCACTCGCTGGGCCTCGATGGCCGTGGGCAGTGTCACCGGGATATCCCCCGCCCGCATGAGGACGGCGGTCGGGAAACCGGTGGTCATCGCCTCGTTCGCCAGCACATGGATGGGGCGAGGAGCGCTGGCGTGCAGGATCGCGCCCACCAGCAGGCCCTCGCTCCTGGTGACCATCAGCAGAGGACCCGATGTCCCCACGTGGTGGGCGCCGTGGGCCCGCAGTCGGTACGTCATGCGCATGGCTGCCGAGGCGAGGTTCCGCGCATGCGCTGCGCCGCTCCAGGACGGCAGCTCCGCCTCGACAGTCATGCCACTACTCGGGCAGCGCGTCGACGAGGGCGCACACGCGGTCGATGGACTCGTCGAGGGTGAGGCCCGTCGTATCGACGACGACAGCATCAGGCGCCAGCACCAACGGCGATGCCTCCCGGCTGGAGTCCTTCGCATCACGCGCGAGCAGATCGGTCTGCGTCTGCTGGACGTCGACGCCGTCCTTGCCGAGCCCCTCATCCTGCGCGGCGCGGCGGGCGGCGCGGACGGCTGGGTCGGCCGTGATGAATACCCGCACATCGGCATCGGGCAGGACGACCGTCGTGATGTCACGCCCCTCGACGACGATGCCGTCGCCGGCCGCATGCGCCGCCGCGACCTCGGCCCGCTGGATGGCGACGAGCCGTTCGCGGACGGAAGGCACGGCGCTGACGGCACTGACTGCACCCGTGACATCGTCACCACGGATCGGACCCGAGACATCAGTCTCCGCAACGTGGATCGTCGGCTCGGCCGGGTCGGTGCCGCTGATGATGTGCACGGATTCGGCGTGGCGGGCCACGGCATCCGCATCATCGACGTCGATGCCGGCATCCAGCATCGCCCATGTCATCGCGCGGTACATCGCGCCCGTGTCGAGGTAGCGCAGGCCGAGGCGGGCCGCCACAGCGCGACAGACGCTGGACTTCCCGGATCCGGCCGGGCCATCCACGGCGATGACGGGTGCGCGCATCCCCCGAGCCTAGCCACCCCGCTCGGACGCAGGGTCAGGCTCGGACGTCGAAGCCGTGCGTCGCGAGCGCGTCGATGAGCCGCTCACCGGCCTCGGGACGCACGAACAGCGCGACCAGGCCGCTGGGCCGCCCGAAGACATGCTCGATGCGGATGTCCTCGAGGTTGACCTCGGCATCGCCGATGGCCGCGAACAGCCGGGCGAGTTCACCCGGCTTGTCAGCCACGATGACGCTGATCTCCCGGTAGGCCGACGGGGCGGCGCCGTGCTTGCCCGGGATGCGCTGCTGGCCCGCCACTCCCGCCGTCAGTACCTCCGTGACGACGGAAGGGCCGTCACCCCTGCCCACCGTCCCGGCCATCTCTCGCAGTGCCAGCGCCGTGCGCTGAAGCTCACCCACCACGCCGTCGAGAACATCGGCAACCGGGCCGGGGTTCGCGCTGAGGATGTCGGACCACATCGGCACGTTGCTTGCGGCGATGCGGGTCATGTCCCGAAGTCCCTGCCCCGCGATGCGCACATGGTCGGGGTCGGCATCGATCAGTTGGGCAGCCAGCACGCTGGACAGGATCTGCGGCATGTGCGAGACAAGGGCCACTGCAGTGTCATGGTCGGCGGCGCCCATCTCGACGGGGTAGGCGCCACATGCCGTTGCCAGTCGGTGCACGGCTCGCACGTGCTCGATGCCACTGGACGGCAGGGGCGTCACGACCCACAGCCGATCATCAAGCAGGTCGGCACGCGCGCCCGCAGCACCGGACACCTCACGGCCGGCCATCGGGTGGCCGCCCACGAGCCGCGTCGGATCTGCACCGAGGCTGACCGCTTCTGCGAGCACGCCCTGCTTCACGGACGTGACATCGGTCAAGGTCGCCTCGGGGAAGTCGCGCGACGCGGCAGCGAGCACCTGCGACGCGTGCCTCGGCGGCACCGCCACGATGACGACAGCAGGGCGATCCGCCGGCTGCAGCGGCCGTCCAGCTCCCGCCTCCTGCGCCACGCGAAGGGTGACATCGTCGACATCGGACAGCAGGACATCGACACCTGCGCGGCGCAGGGCCAGGGCGACCGACGTGCCGATCAGCCCGGTGCCGACCACCAGGACGGTCCCGTCGAGGCCGTCGGGGGCCGGCGGCGTCACTGAACCAGGTCCTGCCGCAGCACCTCGGCGCCACGCAGGTAGACGTGCTGGATCTCGGAGCGCGGGCCGAGCATGTCGGCATGCACGAGGACACGGACCACGCGCTCGAGGGCCCCGTCGACGTTCATCTCCGCAGCGCACAGCAGGGGTACGTCGACGAGCCCGAAGTCGCGGGCCCCAGCCGCTGGGAAGGCACACGTGAGATCCGGCGTGCCCGTCAGGATGATGCTGACGATGTCGTCCGAGCTCAGCGTGTTGCGCTCGAGGATCGCGCCGAGCAGCTCGCGCACGGCCTCGCGCATCTCCGCAGCATCATTGGCGGACAGGCAGGTGGCCCCACGGATTCCGCGCAGTGGCATGGCCCCTCGATTCCTCGTGACAGAACGACCGGCACAGCGTAGCGAGGTACCTGCCTCCGACCGCTACAGCCCGACGGCCGTGTACAGCTCGCGCAGCTCCTTGCCCGTGATCGCCCGGATGATGCCGGGGCGCTGCTGACCCAGATGGACCGGTCCGATGCGCGTGCGCACGAGTTCGGTGACGGGGTAGCCGACCTCTTCCATCATCCGACGGACGATGCGATTGCGCCCCTCGTGGATGACCAGTTCGACCAGGGTCCGATCGGGGGCCTTCTGCATGATCCGTGCTGCATCAACCTGGGCGAACCCGTCTTCCAGCTCCACACCCTCGCGCAAAGCCCGCAGTGCCTGAGGCGGCACCTGGCCGCGCACGGTGGCGACGTACGTCTTGTCGACCTCGTAGGACGGATGGCCGAGCCGGTTTGCGAGCTCACCGTCGTTCGTCAGCAGGAGCAGCCCCTCGGTCTCGGCATCGAGACGTCCGACGTGGAAGAGCCGTTCGGTGCGGCCGGCGACCCAGTCACCGACACAGGGACGTCCCTCGTCGTCGGACATCGTCGAGATGACGCCCCTCGGCTTGTTGAACGCGTAGACCGCCGTATCCGGGGCCGTCGGGACGCGCTCGCCGTCGACTCGCACCACGGCAGTGCGCGGATCGACGCGCATACCCTGCTCGGTCACGAGCTTGCCGTCGACCTCCACGCGACCCTGCTCGATCAGCGCCTCGCACGCACGACGGCTACCGATGCCAGCCGTGGCCAGCACCTTCTGCAGTCGGATCAGATTCTCGCCTGTGTCGTCAGCCATGTTGGCTCAGTCCCCTGTCGCAACGGAGTCGAGGACATCCTCGAGATCGGCCAGGTCGGGCAGGTGCTCGGCCAGGGGTGGGAGGTCGGCGAGCGATGCGATGCCCATCCGCTCCAGGAAGTGCGATGTCGTGACATACAGATGCGCGCCCGACTCGCCGTCGTGCCCAGCCTCGGCGATCAGGCCGCGGGTCAGCAGGGTTCGGATGACTCCGTCGACATTGACTCCACGCACGGCACTGACGCGGCCGCGGGTGATCGGCTGACGGTAGGCGATGACAGCAAGGGTCTCGAGCGATGCCTGGGTGAGGCGAGCCTGCTGTCCATCGAGCACATAGCGCTCGACGAGGGGTGAGCACTCGGCGCGCGTGTAGTAGCGCCAGCCGCCCGCTACTTCGCGCAGGTCGAAGCCACGGCCTGCCTCGTTGTAGTCAGCAGACAGGGCACGGAGCCGGTCTTCCACGACCTCCGCTGGCTGACGGACAGCGGATGCCAGGTCCATCACCGACATGGGCTCATCTGCCAGGAGCAGCAGGGCTTCCAGCGCGGCACCCAGTGACGGAGCTCCGAGGCCAACCTCTTCGACGTCGGCCTCGGTGCCGTCGTCCATCACCTCGTCAGCGACTGCGTCAACGGCCTCGTCCGGGACCGTCTCCTCGACGACCTCGACCTGATCACTCATCAGCCATCTCCTCATCCTCGGCCATGGCGGGCACATCGTGCGGCTCGTCATAGAGCTCGGTGTCTGCCTCGCCGGCTCGGTCCACGTCGCGTTCGATATCGAACTCGTCGGTCACCGCTACCTCGCCCGCATCGGTTCCGGTCCACCGGATCGTCAGGTCGCCGAGCGGTGTGATCTGCTCGAAGACGATGACCTGCTCGCGGTAGAGCTCCAGCAGCGCCAGGAACCGACCGATGACGAGAAGCGTGGTGTCGCAGTCGGCGATGAGTGCGCGGAAGGTGGTCGTGCGGTGCTTGCGAAGGCGCTCGACGATGATTGCCGCCTGCTCGCGCACGCTGACGCGCTGCATGTGGATGTGCGCTGTCGACACTTCTTCGATGGGCTTGGGTGCGAGCGCACGAGCCGCCATCGCAGCGAACTGGTCGGGGCCCAGGCCGATGAGCACCTCGGGCAGCAGTGCAGCAAACTGCGGCTCGAGGCCGACCGCTCGCGGAAAGCGCTTCGCAGCGCCGGCCATCCGCTCGGCGAACAGCGCAGACACCTCCTTGTAGGCGCGGTACTGCAGCAGCCGCGCGAACAGCAGGTCGCGGGCCTCAAGCAGAGCGAGGTCCTCCTCGTCCTCGACCTCGCCGGACGGCAGCAGCCGGGCCGCCTTGAGATCGAGCAGGGTCGCGGCGACGACGACGAAACCACTGGCCTCGTCGAGATCAAACAGCCCGCCCTGGCCCCGGATGTAGCCGATGAACTCATCGGTGACCAGGTGCAGAGCTAGCTCGGTGACCTCCAGCTTGTGCTTCGAGATCAGGGTGAGCAGCAGATCGAAGGGGCCCTCGAATTCGCCCACGCGAACCGAGAAGCCGACAGGCGCATCGCTGACGGGCTGCTGGGACGGATCGAGAACAGGCGCCTCGGTGGGCGTTGTCACCGCGCCAGGACCTCCCGGGCCAACTGACGGTAGGCATCGGCACCGGAGCTGCTGGGTGCGAACGTGGTGATGGGCTCACCCGCAACGGCCGCATCGGGGAACTTCACGGTGCGGTTGATGACGCTCTGGAATACCTGATCGCCAAAGGCCTGCT
>CAIVQM010000328.1 GCA_903908025.1 uncultured bacterium | reverse complement strand
TAGGCCTCGCGGTAGTTCTTGGTGATCCAGTAGGAGTAGACCTTGGCCGCTCCGTAGGGGCTGCGGGGGTAGAAGGGCGTGTCCTCGTTCTGCGGGGGCGGGCTCGCGCCGAACATCTCGCTCGTCGATGCCTGGTAGAAGCGGATCGAGGTGTCGGTGGTGCGGATCGCCTCGAGCAGGTTCAGGGTCGAGACGCCCGTGGCCTGCGCGGTGTAGGCCGGCTCGTCGAACGAGACGCGCACGTGCGACTGCGCAGCGAGGTTGTAGACCTCGTGCGGGCGAATGTCGTGCACGAGCTGGCCCATGCGGGCCGCATCGGTGACATCGCCGTAGTGAAGGTGCAGGTTCTTGCCGGGGATGTGTTCGTCATGGTGCAGGTGATCGATGCGGCTGCGGTTGAAGGTGGAGGACCGGCGAACCACGCCGTGGACCTCGTAGCCCTTCTCCAGCAGCTGCCCAGCCATGTACGAGCCGTCCTGACCCGTCACGCCCGTGATCAGCGCACGCTTCGCCTCTGACACCGTTCCTCCGACCTGTGGATAACGAACAACGTCAGCCTAGCGTTCCGTCTGCGGGCCCCGGATCCCATCCGCTCCCTAGACTCCGCACGTGATGACTCCTGAGCGCGGGGACAAACTCGTCTACTGCTTCGACATCGACGGAACGATCTGCACCCTCACCAACGGGGCCTACGCGGAGGCCGAACCCCTCCGCGACCGCATCGCCCACGTGAATGCTCTCTATGCCGCTGGGCACGTGATCAAGATGTTCACGGCCCGTGGATCGACAACGGGGATCGACTGGACAGACGTCACCGCCCGGCAACTGGCCGACTGGGGTGTCGACTACCACGAGCTGATCCTGGGGAAGCCGCATTTCGACCTGCTGATTGACGACAAGGCGATCGGAAGCGAGCACTACGACTGGTGAGTTGGGCGCTCAGCCCCCGTAGGCCTTCTCCGGCATCTGCCCGGCCATGCAGGAGCCGTCTTGACCCGTCACGCCCGTGTTGAGCGCACGCTTCGCTGACACCGTTCGTCCGACCTGTGGATAACTCGGGGCAACCTACCGTGTGGCTATACGTTGACCGCGGGCCATCGTGCGATGCCGGGCTTGCCGGGTGATGAGCCTACGGCTACCGTTAGCAACGGTTCATAACGAGGAGAATCCATGAGCATCTCTGCTGCTGCGCCCACGGGTGGGGGGCGCCGAGCAACGAGCATCAGCGTGTCGCTCATGCCGGGCGAGCGAGCCGATCTCGACGAGTTCGTCGCTCGCACCGGCATCGGTCCCTCGTCGCTCCACCACCGGTTACTGGCACCCAAGCTCCGCTCCGCGGTCTGGCTGCTCCGCGAACTCGACGAAGCCGGTGTCGCGCTCGATCCGGGCGAGCTCCCCGAGACCATCTGGGACGCCGGTACCACTGTCGATGAGCTGGCCGACCTCTACTCCGGCGCGAAGGACGTCGGCTACCCCGAGTAGTGGCCAGCCCGACCTTCTATCCGCCAGCCGCGGCCTACTACACCCAGAACCTGGGCGCCCAGCGCCCGCTCTTCCAGGGCGATCTGTTCGCCGGTGTCTTCGGCGCCTTCTGGGCGCATCCCGAGGCGGTGGCTGCGCGCAGAGCAGGCTCCGAGTTGCCCACTGGCCGGCTGCCATTCCCCACGACCGCCGCCCTGTTGGCTGACGTTCGACTGGCAGGAACCTTCGGCCTGCTGCTGCCGCATCCATGTGACTTCTCCGAAGGCGAGAAGGGAGCGGCGCATCCGCAGCGCCTCGTCGCGCCCGTCTTCCCGGCCAGCCGCTCCCGGGTGGCGGTGAAACAGTTGCGCGCAGGGGCGGTGGCCCACCTCGTCTGGCTACCCCGTTGGACGGCTGACCGCGGCGAGGACGACTGGTACGCGGACCTTCGCAGCACGGCATCCGTTGATGCCGCATTCCTCCCGCGTGCTAACCGTCGAGCGGCGATGTCAGGCGCAGCGTGGGTGGCATTCAACGACAAACTCACGCGCTACTTCACCGGCATCGCGCTGGACCGGAGTCAGTTCATCCTTGAACGATCCGATCTTCATCCCGACAGCCCCCAGCCACCATCCCCCTAGACTCAACAACCGTGAGCAATCAGGTACTCGCCGTGGTGCCGTCGTACCGGCCCAACGCCGACGAACTCCTTGGTCTTGTCACTGCGCTCACCTCTCAGGGAATCTCGGTCGTCGTCGCTGACGACGCCAGTCCATGCACCTCCGATCCCGTCCTCCGAGAGGCCTCCGTGTTGGGTGCCCGCGTGGTGCGCCACGGCAGCAATGCCGGCATCGCGCGGAGCCTGAACGACGGACTCCGCTTCGCCGACGCGGTCGGCGCTCGCTGGCTGCTGACCGTCGACCAGGACTCGACACTGACGCCTGACTACGTCGGCTTGCTGCTGGCTGCTGCTGAATCAGCCGAGTCGATCCTCGGACCCGGCGCGGTCGGCGC
>CAIVQM010000327.1 GCA_903908025.1 uncultured bacterium | reverse complement strand
TGCCGTTGTGGTTGTCGATGATCCCCCAGATGACGGCGAGGCCAAGCCCCGTCCCCTTCTGGCCCTTGGTCGAGTAGAACGGCTCGAAGATGCGCGAGATTTCGTCCGAGGAGATCCCGCAGCCCGTGTCGCGGATCCGCATCTCCACGAACTCGCGGTCGCCCAGGCGGTCGAGCTCGGCCCAACGTTGCCACGTGCACTCGCGGCTGGTGCATCCCTCGACCATCCCTTTCGTCGGCACCTCGAACGCGAAGATCGCCGATCCGCAGTCCGGGCAGGTCACGCCCTCGACCAGAAGCGACGCCGCGCAGTCCGGGCACGTCACCTGCGCCGCCGTCGTCACCTCGGGGGCGATGCCGAACTGGTGCCGCGTCTTGCCGTACATCGGGTCGCGGTAGATGAACCCTTCGCTGCCGTTCGCGCGTGCCTTGATCCGGATCGACGGCTTGCCGTCGATGCGCACCTCGCTGTTCATCAGGCTGTGCCGTTTGGGACACTGCGCCTGCTTGATCTGGGTGATGCCCAGCGGCGACAGCGTCAGTCGGGCCGTCGTGACGGTGATGGTTCCGCCGCCGGCATCGGGACCGATGGCGTCGCTGGCGTTGACGAACAGGTTGATGAACACCTGCTGCATCTGGTTGGCGTCGACCGTGATCGTCGGCACGCTGGCGCCCAGCTCCTTGACCAGCTTTACGTGGTTGATCGCCAACTGGTTCTCGACCACCGCTGCGGCGCGCGAGATGATGTCGTTGACGTCGGCCTGGGATTTCTTGGGGACCGACTGGCGGGCAAAGTCGAGCAGGCTCTTCACGATCTCGCGGCAGCGGATGGTCTCGCGCACGATGACTTTCAGGTCTTCCTGCATCTCCGGCTGATCCTTCGTCCGCTTCAGCAGGAAGCTGCTGTACGTCAGCACCCCGGTCAGCGGATTGTTGATCTCGTGCGCCACGCCGGCGGCCAGCCGTCCCAGCGACGCCAGCTTGTCGGACTGAAAGAGCTGCAGCCGCGCCTCGCCAAGCTTGTGCGTCATGTTGTTGAACGACCGCGCCAGCATGCCGAGTTCGTCGTTCCGGGTCTCGGGAATGACGTAGTTGAGGTCTCCGCCGGCGACGTGGCGCGTGGCGGCGACCAGCGCGCGCACCGGGCGCGTCACCCACCGCGAGACCAGCAGCCCGATGATGAGGCTGAGGGCGACGATCGCCCCGATCGCGAAGATCACCACCTCTACCTGCCCGCGCCGGATGTCCTTGTCGACCTCGGCCAACGGGAGCGTCACGTCGAGCACGCCGAGCACCACCTGCGATCTCGGGTGCGCGTGGCAGGCCGCCTCGGAGCAGCTGCGCGTGTTGTAGATCGGGTTGATGATCCCGAGCGTACGGGCAGAGTCGGGATGCACCCGGAAGACCCGTGTGCGGTCCTTCACGTCGACGCGCTGCAACGGCTGCCCCGCCGAGTGGCACATGGTGCAGGCCTCGGCCTTCTTGTCGACCATCTTGCCGATCTCGAGCGTGTCGGACGAGTAGATGATCGCCCCCGCCTTGTTCATGATGCGGATGCGGTTGATGCTCGACTGCGTCCCCATCCGCGTGATGGTCTCGCGGACACGCTCGCGCTGGTTCAGCAGCATGTCGAACTCGGTGCTCGACTTGACGGCTTCGCTCAGCTGGTTCGCGTGCCGCTCGACTTCCGCCAGCAGACTCTGGTTGTCGGACCGACTGTTGAAGTACGCGAAAATGCTGATCGTCACGAGGACGATGACGCCCACCGCGACGGTCAGCTTGAGGCCGAGCTTCTG
>CAIVQM010000326.1 GCA_903908025.1 uncultured bacterium | reverse complement strand
GGCGTTGTCTCGAACGAGGACACGCAAAGCACGGGCGATGCCACATATGCAAACATCACGGCGCAGATTCCGGCGGCCGATCTCGATGCGTTCATCGCCGACGTCTCCGCACTGGGCACCGTCGACTCGATCAACGTCACGGCACAGGATGTGACGACACAGGTCGTCGACCTCGATGCTCGCATCAAGGCGCTGACGACGAGCGTCGACCGGATGACACAACTGCTGGCCCAGGCATCCCGCATCGAGGACTTGCTGGCGATCGAGACTCAGTTGTCCCAGCGACAGGCGGAGCTTGACTCGCTGAAGGCGCAGCGGACGTGGCTAGGTGACCAGGTTGCGATGTCGACCATCACGGTGACCCTCTCGCCGACCACTCAACTCACCGAGGTCGACGCACCGGGGTTCCTGTCCGGCCTGCAGAGCGGCTGGGCGGCCTTCGTGTCGCTGATCATGGTCGCGGTCACGGCCGCCGGATTCCTGCTGCCGTTCCTGCTGGTGCTCCTCGTCATCGCCATCCCGCTGACAATCGTCATCGTCCGGCAGTCGCGTCGGCACCGGAAGCCCACCGAATCATCGGCCCCGACGGAGCCGACGGCCCCGACGGACTCAGTCGAGTGACCGGCGCTCCCTAGCCGTACGTGCAGTCGGTCACGGCATTCGCCACGAGACCCACCGTGAATCGGTCGGGTCGGTAGTCCATCGTGACGGCCTGCGGCACGCCGTCGACACTGCCGACCCGAGCGGAGTAGCCGTTCGACGTAGCGAAGGCACTCGCCTGCTCGAACGTCATTCGACCGGTGACCATCTGGCCGCACATGGCGACCATCTGGGCCGACCCGGCCCCTTCGGTCGTCGAGCCAGCGACCTGAACCAGGCTGCTGGCGATGGCGACCAGTGCCCCGTAGCTCAGCCCGGCCGTTCGGATCACGATCGACGTTGTTCCGGGCGCGGTCATCGTCGAGGCGGGTCGGGCGGTCATCGTCAGGGTGCCACCCGTGCGCAGGACGTCGGCAGTAGTGCAGCGAAACCCCTTTGGGACCGGGACCGGATTGCGACCCGATGGCTGCCGGAAGCAGTTGGCGGACACCTGAGCCGTCACCGTCGTGCGCATGCCGGGGACGCCCAGTCGAATGCGAACCGGCCCTACCGGTGCACTGCTGGTCGCGACAGCCGGCTCGGCTGCCCAGCCGGTGTTCGCCCACTTCTCATCGAGCCAGTAGGCACGGGTACCGCGTCCGTAGCGGGTGCCGGCATACGTGTCGCCGGCCGTTGCCGAGGCCTTGGCGAATGCCAGGTTGTCGGCCAGCACCGCGATCGGCCGGGTCCGCTCCAGGGACGCAGTCTCGGTGGGCTCCCACAGCGAGCCCGCGGTGCCGAGGCGGGCGGCCGCCTCATCCCAGCCTGGCGCGGTCGTATCGAGGTCGACGGACGACGAGGCCGCGGCAGCCGGACTCGTGAGCCCGAGACCGACTGCCGTCGCGACCGCAGCCACGACACCCGCGTACCGAGTCGTGCGAGATCTAGCCATACGTGCAGCCGACGACAACGCCGCCCTTGGTCTCGAAGGTGAACCGGTCCTCGCGGTAGTCCATCGTCAGCGCCATCGGCTCGCCATCGATCGTGCCGACGCGGGCGATGAACCCGTTCGTCTCGGCCAGGGCCGTGGCTGCCTCGGGGCTGAGCCCGTCGGCGACCATCTGGTCGCACAGCGTGCGCATGGCATCCGTTCCCGCGACGCCCGCACCGGCTGCGTCGGCGGAGGCGGCCGCGTTGGCCGCAGCGGAGGCGGCGTCAATGGCCGAGACCGCCGTATCCGCCGGGGTGCCGGACGAGCAGGCCGCCAGCGAGGCGACTACCACGAGTGCAAGGGTCGAGACGATCATGAGGGGCGATCGACGCTTCATCTTTCCTCCTGTTATCGGGTCGTGTGTCGGATCATTCCTTGGGACGGGTGCCATCGGGATTGGCGAGCTTCAGCCCACCGAAACCCGGGATCGTCACTGCCCAATCGTAGATAACGCTCGTGCGCATGACGACATCCTGCACCGAGCGATTGGCACCACTGACGATCACCCACAGCAGGCCGAACGGGAAAGTCGTGCAGAACGCTGCACGAACTGCCGCACCGACCCATCGCACGCGCTCGCCTTTGTAGTTGATGACGCGCAGGCCCATGACGAGGTTCCCGATCGTTCGGCCCGTGGTGGCCCAGCAGACGGTCCAGTAGGCCCAGTTCAGGAAGTAGCCGTAGACGATCATGATCCCGACGCCCGGCACCCGGTCGTTCGACGTCGTCAGCGGCGTACCTGGCGTCATCGGGTCGATGATGAAGGAGATCATCCAGAAGACCGCCACGGTTCCCAGCACCGTCAGGAAGATGAGCGCGACGTCGATCCCGGCGGCCACCGTACGGCTGACAAAGCCGGCCCGCTCACCCTGGAAGGCCATCGCGTCACTCGGCAGGAGCGGCCCGGGAGCCTCGATGGCGGTGCCGTTGGCCATCGCCTCGCGATACTCGCGGAACGAGGTCATGTGGACGTCCCCTCGTTGCCAATCGTCTCCCCATCGCCCGGCTTCTCGCCATCGCCGAGCGGATCGTGCGTGGTGCTGGCGTCGGCAGCAAAACGATCGATCAGGGATTCCGGCTCACCTGGTGCCTCGAGCTTGCGCTGCCGACGGCGGAAGGTCACGCGGTCGGCAAGGCGGGCAACCAACTGGTCGGCGCCGACTCCCTGCTTGCGCACGGTGCTGACCGCATCGCCCGCGATCCCGCTCGTCGAGTCGCGAATGATCTGCGGCAGGTCGATCTCGTCGATCACGTAGTTGGCGAGCGGGATGATCGGAACGCGATCGATTACCGCTTCGATGTCGGCCTCCGCCACGATCGCATTGATGTCAACCCGGTCGATCACCAGCTGCGTCAGGTCGAGGCTGTCGAGCGCGGAGTTCACGATCCGGTTCAGGTCGACCTGCTCGATGACCAGATCCGTCAGGTCGATCCGCTCGATGATGGCATCCGCGATCACGGGGACGAGCCGGTCGAGTGCCGCATTCACGGAGGTGCTGACCGCGTACGAGACCGTCTGCTCGATCAGGGACGCGAACGTGGAAGCGGTATAGGTCGCCATCCCGACGCTGCTGCTGAACACATCGCGCAGGGCGTCGAGGGGGTTCGGGGGACCAGCCGGCGCGGGTCGGGTGATCAGCACGACCTCGCGCAGGATCCCGTCGTCCGTCGTCATGCGTACATCATGCAGGACAGCCCGTCGAAGCCGTCAGCTCTGCGGCATCTCGAGGGGGCCGGTCTTGGCCACCGGGAAGTAGTCCTGCCCGATGCCGCTGCTGCGCTTGGGGACCATGACCGAGCGGAACCACGAGACGATCTCGTCACCGTCCTGGTTCAGGCCGCGCGTCTTCATCCGGATGATGCCCATCTCGGGGCGTGACGAGCTCTCGCGCTTGTCCAGGCAGATGCTCTCGGCGTAGAGCGTGTCGCCGATGTAGACGGGATGCGTCAGCTTGATGTCGGTCCAACCGAGATTCGCCACCGCGTTCTGACTCATGTCGATGACCGAGAGGCCGAGCACGAGTGCGACGGTGAATCCGGAGTTGACGATGATCCGGCCCTGCGTGATGGGATTCGACTGGGCCAGATGGGCGTTGAAGTGGTTCTGGTTCGTGTTGCATGTCAACAGGGTGAACCAGGTCGAGTCCGCCTCGGAGATCGTGCGGCCGAACGGGTGCTGGTACACCGTGCCGACCTCGAAGTCCTCGAAGAACCGGCCGAGCTGGGCGGGGATCACGGTGGTTGTTGTCTCATCGCTCATGGCGGCATCCTGCCCCTTCACGTGACGAGGCGGCCGGTTGGGGTGACAATGATGTGTGACCACTGTCCAGGGAGCTGAGGCCACCGCCGCAGGGAGCTCCTCTTCCGCATCGCTCGATGAGGCACGCACTGTCGTCGCCGACATCGCGGCCAGCATGGAGCGCGTCATCTCGGGCAAGCCGGATGCCATCCGGCTTGCGCTCGTGACCCTCCTGGCGGAGGGCCACCTCCTGATCGAGGATGTCCCCGGTGTCGGCAAGACCCTTCTCGCCAAAGCACTCGCGAGGAGCATCGACGGCACGATGCACCGTATTCAGTTCACGCCGGACCTGCTGCCCGGCGATGTCACCGGCGTCAGCGTCTTCGACCAGCGCACGAGCACCTTCGAGTTCCGGCCCGGTGCGGTGTTCGCGAGCATCGTGCTCGGCGACGAGATCAACCGGGCCTCGCCGAAGACTCAATCGGCCATGCTCGAGGCAATGGAGGAGCAGCAGGTAACGGTCGATGGACGGACCTACCCGCTGCCCCAGCCGTTCATGGTGATTGCAACGCAGAATCCGGTGGAGATGGAGGGGACATACCCGCTGCCTGAGGCGCAGCGCGACCGATTCCTGATGCAGGTGAGTCTCGGCTACCCCGATCGATCCGCCGAGGTGGCGATGCTCAACAGCCACGAGTCGCGCGATCCGCTCAACGATCTGACACCCGTGACGGATGCCGCGACCCTGCGACGACTGCAGCAGACCACCCGCACCATCCATGCATCGGAGAACGTCAAGCGCTACATCGTCGACATCGTGTCGGCGACAAGGCACGATCCGCTTCTCCGCCTTGGTGCGTCCCCGCGATCCAGCGTCCACCTGCTGCAGGCGGCGAAGGCACTGAGCCTGCTGAAGGGTCGCGACCACGTCCTGCCCGACGACATCCAGTCGCTCGTCCCGGCCGTGCTGGCTCACCGAGTTCTCCTGTCAACCGAGGCTCGCCTCGACCGACGAAGTGCTGCTGCCATCGTCAGCGATGTCGTCGGCCGGGTACCGGTGTCGTAGCCGCCCATGCACACCCTCACGGGCCGTGGCCGGATCCTCATCGTTTCCGGCGTCGCGGGGGTGGCCACCGGCTGGGCCTTCAGAGAACCGGCCATCACAGCCGTGGCTGCGCTGCTCATCCTCCTCCCCACGATCGGAGCCATCTCCGTCCGCCGATCGCGGTTCGCCATAGGCAGCGCGCGCGTCGTCACCCCCACCCGGATCACCGTTGGAGGCACCGCCGACGTCGCCCTCACCGTCGAGAACGGATCGAGGTTCACCTCCGGCCTGCTGATGCTCGAGGACAGCGTGCCCGATGCGCTCGGATCTGCCAGTCGGGTGCTGCTGGACCGCATACCGCCCGGTGCGCAGCGGTCGCAGCACTACTCGATCCAGGGACGCGAACGTGGGCGTGCGCATGTCGGCCCCCTGTCGGTCGTGATCACCGACCCCTTCGGCACGGCCTCGATCACGCGCTCGTTCACATCGACCAGCACCGTCATGGTGGTTCCGGAGATCATCGCGCTCGGTAGCGGAGGCGCGACCATGTCGCCCGGTGGTCACAACGACACGATGTTCCGCGCGCTGGCGGCGAGGGGCGATGACGACCTGCTGCCACGCGAGCACCGTCCCGGCGACGACATCCGGCACATCCACTGGCGCGCCACCGCACGCCATGGCGAGCTCATGGTTCGCCGCGAGGAGCAGGCATGGCACGCCGCCGTCACCGTCGTCCTCGACGACCGCATCAGTGCGCATCACGGCACCGGGTCGGCATCGACCTTCGAGTGGGCCGTCTCCGCATCAGCCAGCGTGGCCATGCACTTCCTGCGAGATGGCTGGCGGGTCGTCGTGCTGACGACGAGTGGGCGCGTGCTCGCGCAGGCACAGCACGCCTCGAGCGCCGGGACCGACCACGTCCTGCAGGCCTTCGCCGACATTCGTCCGATCCAGAGTGCGATGGTGCCCGACCTCGGCCTCGACAGTGACGGGGCGGCGGCGGTCGTCGCTGTTCTCGGGCGGCTCACCAACGACGAGGCACAGTCGATATCTCGACCGGTCGCCGGCTTCGCCGCGTGCCTGCTGCTCGAACCCGGGCCGGATGAGCACCTGCGGTCACAGGGTTGGCGCGTCTCCCCCTGGCATCGGGCCACCCCCGTCGCCGAGGCTTGGCACCGGATCGCCACCCCGGCCGGAGCCGTGCGGTGAGCACGTGGGGCCTGGTTCGCGAGCGGGCTCGCCTCTCGGACACGGTGGTGGCGGCGCTAGCCGTCCTGCTGGCGTCCATGTGCCTGGCACCGCTGTTCAGGGGCTTCGCCTGGCTCGCACCCACGGTCGTCATGATCGCGGTGATCTCACTCATCGGCGTGGTCACCCGCGGCCTGGGCATGCCCATCCCGTTCGTTCCGCTGACGCAGGTCCTCGGTCTCGTGCTTACGGTGACGGCGATGTACGCCGCACCGCAGGCATGGGCGCGGCTCGTGCCGACATCACCGGCCTGGGACGTACTTCGGACCCTGCTGCAGCAGGGACTGCGGGATGCGCAGACATTCGCCGCACCCGTCACGACCTTCCCCGGCGTGATCCTGCTGGCCGTGGCCGGAGTCGGGCTCGTCGCCATGGCCACCGACACCCTGTTCGTCTCGGTTCGTTCGCCCCTGCTCGCCGGCCTTCCGCTGCTGGCGCTGTACCTGTCCCCTGCGCTGATGCTCGTAACCGGGCCCCCATGGTGGGCATTTCCCCTGCCCGCTATCGGCTGGCTGCTGATCCTCGCGGCCGATCAACGCGATCACATCCACCGGTGGAGTCGACAGGCGGCCACGACACCCCTGAGCGGGCTATCCGCCCGGGCCCGCCGCACCGGACTGGCCGTGGTCCTGGCGGCCGGCGTTCTCGCCGTCGTGCTGCCCGGGCGCCCGGCCCCCGTCTGGCAGAGCGGTGTCGGGGCCGAGGGCGGCACATCCGCCGACGGTGGCACGGTCATCCTCGACCCACTGGTATCCATGCGGCGCGACCTGCTGCAGCCCACCGATACCGCCGTACTGAGCTACCGCACCCGCGCCACGGCACCGTCCTATCTCCGGGTCAGCGTCCTCGAGGACTTCGACGGGACCAGCTGGCGTGCCCGCACCGGACTCGGCACGGGTCGCGATGCCGGCGTGCCGCTGCCGGGTCCGGTGCTCGACACCACCCTGCTCGACACCACCGCTGACGGCATCCCGACGGAATCGGCGGTCCCCTACGACATCACGGTGGCTGGCCTGGCCAACACCTATCTGCCCATGCCCTACCCGGTAGCCGCGGTCGACGACCTGTCCGGACTCGATACCGACTGGCGGATGGATCCCGCGACCGGCATCGCATTCTCGAAGCAGACGCCGGCGACCGGCCTGTCCTACCGGGTCGCCGCGCTCGACCCGGGCATCGACTCCGGCCAGTTGCGCGATGCCTCGGCCCCCACTGGCGGGCTGTGGCCGCAGTTGAGCCTGCCGAGTGGTCTGTCGCCGCAGATCGCCCGCCTCGCCGTCGAGGTCACGGCCGATGCGAAGACGCCGTACGACAAGGCAATCGCCCTGCAGCGCTGGTTCACGCGGGATGGCGGCTTCACCTACAGCACCTCGGTGCGCAGTGGCGCAGGTGCCGACTACATCGCCGAGTTCCTGACCGATCGGATCGGGTACTGCGAGCAGTTCGCCGGCGCGATGGCGACGATGGCCCGGACCCTGGGCATCCCGTCGCGAGTGGTGGTCGGGTTCACTCAGGGCTCCCAGGATGCCGACGGCACCTGGCGGGTCACCGTCCGCGATGCCCACGCGTGGCCGGAACTGTGGTTTGACGGGGTTGGGTGGGTGCGTTTCGAGCCGACCCCGCGGTCGGGTGGCACGGTGCTCACGCCGGCCTACGCGCGGACACCCGGTTCGAGCACGACGCCCGCAGCCGATCCGGCACGCGGTGTCCTTGACAACGAGGGTTTCGATGCGGGGCTTGCCGATCAGCCGACGGGCCCGACGTTCCCGGTCACCGCGATGGCGACAGCGCTGGCGGTGGTTGGCCTGGCCCTGCTCGCCGTCCCGGCGGTCCGGCGACTGGTGCGGCGACGGCGTCGGCTGCACACCCGCGATACCGCGGCGGTGGCGACCGGGGCCTGGGATGAGATCGGCGATCTCGCCATCGACCTGGGTCAGCCGTGGTCGCTGGCGAGCACGCCACGGCAGACGGCCGAACGACTGTCCCGTGGAATGAGTGAGCCAGCAGCGTCGGCCGTGCGCCGACTGCGCCGGGAGGTCGAGCAGGTGCGGTACGCACCGAGTCCTGGCGTGGGGTCAACCGAGCGGTCGGGTGCGATCCGGGAGGACCTGCGGACGGTGTCGAGGGAACTGCGGGCCCGGGTCCGTTGGCAGACCCGGGTTGCGGCCTACTGCTGGCCGTCGTCCGAACGACGACGCCAGCGGTCTTCCATCCGGTCCATGAAGCCGGGCGCCTTGGCCGATCCCTGGGAAGGCGGATTCTCGGGGCTAGCCACATCCTCGGCCGGGCGGGTGCCGAAGGCCGAGTAGACGATCACGGAGCCGACCAGCATGACCACGAAGCCCAGCACGCCCAAGGCGATGATCGTGGTGCCGACACCGGCGAGCAGCAGCCCCAGT
>CAIVQM010000325.1 GCA_903908025.1 uncultured bacterium | reverse complement strand
ATGCACCTGTGGAACTCATAATCTGGTCGTCGGTTCGAGCCCGACCCGCCCCACTCCTTGCGCGTGTAGTTCCGCCTGATGCTTGACACTCCTCTGATGTTGGTGGAGCTGAGTGTCATGGAGGAGAGGTATCAAGGGGTGTCGTTCGTGGTCCACGATGGTGAGTCGGTCGTGGAGGTGGTGCGGCGTTTCAATGTGTGGGACTGCCCTGATGTCAACCAGACTCTGGGCAGACCCCTTCCCTTACCGGGGATTGCCGTTGCGGGATCTGTCTACCGTCCGGGCGCTCAGCTACCCCGGTCAATTTGAGTGTCTGATAACGTAAATTCTGAGTCGGATACTTCTTGCAGATTGTTGCGGAAAGTGATCCTTCGCCCCGCGTAAAAAGTCAGGAAAATGATGAGAATTGCTGTGATTGGCGCGTCCGCGGGGCTTGGGCTCGAGACCGTGAAGTGTGCACTGAGCCGGAACCACGATGTCACGACTCTTTCACGTTCGCACGTCAAAGTCGCTGACGACCAGACCGTTACTGAGGTGCTGGGGAGTGCCACCGAAGAGGCTGACCTCGCCCGTGCTATTGCCGGTGCAGATGCTGTCATTGTTACCTTGGGCGTTGCGAGCAATCGAGAGGTGACCACCCTGTTTTCGGACTGCGCCAAACTCCTAGCGAAGCTGAACGAGGCCGGACCGTCACATGTTCCGTTCTTGTTTGTCAGTGGCTTCGGCGCCGGGGCGAGCCACGATTTCGCGACGCCCGTCGCGAAGCTGCTGCTCAACTACGTATTGCGAAATTCGTACGCCGACAAGACACGGATGGAAGAAATCGTCGCCAGCTCGAGCATGAATTGGATCGTCGCTCGGCCGGGCAGGTTGCTCAACGGGAAGCTCACGGGGAATTATCGGACCGAGAACTCCCTGTTTCCCGGCATGAAGATCGGCGGAATAAACAGGGCCGACGTGGCCGCATTCTTAGTGGACCAGGCGGAGAACCCTACTGAGCTGCGTCAGTACGTTGCGATCTCTGGCAAGTAGAAGGAAAACGTTCACTATCTGAGATCAGGCAATCTCTCCGAAGAGTATGTGGGCGATCTTTTCGAAGTGGCCGACGTCGTTGTTTCTTCATCGGCCTACGAAGGCTTTGGCCTTCCCATCCACCAAGCGCTCCAAGCGGGAAAACTGTGGTTCCCCGCGAAGAGTAGACACGGGACTATGCGATTTTCTTATCTTGCGTGGCCAACGCAATCTCGTAGTTGATCGGACTGATCTGCCCGATGTTGGAATAGCGCCTGGTGCTGTTGTACCAGCGGATGAACTCGTCGATGCCGGCCCGTAGTTCGTCGAGCGTGGCGAAGACGTGTTAGTAGTAGAACTCGTGCTTGAAGACACTCCAGAATGACTCTGCGGTCGCGTAGTCGAAGCACGATCAGGTGCGGCCCATCGACCTTGTCAGCCCCAGATCACAGACAGCCTGCATGGATGGCGAACAGAGATTAGGAATTTCCCCCGTTTCCCCCAGTGTCCGGGAGAGGGGCTACCATCGGATAGGTACGCGAAGGGGGATAAACATGTTGCTAAGTAACGCTATTGCGGTCGTGGCGGTAGCTGCGGATCGAGGCACGTGCGGAACTAATAGTCTGGTCGTCGTCGGTTCGAGCCCGACCCGCCCCACTCCTTGCGTGTGTGGTTCCGCCCGATGTTTGAGGCTCCTGTGATGTTGGTGGAGCTGAGTGTCATGGAGCAGAGGTATCAAGCGGTGTCGTTCGTGGTCCACGATGGTGAGTCGGTCGTGGAGGTGGCGCGGCGTTTCACTGTGTCGCGTCAGACGGTGCATGCGTGGCTGGCCCGGTATGAGCGGGGCGGACTGGCGGCGTTGGCGGATAGGTCTTATCGGCCGAAGGGGTGCGCGCATCAGATGCCGGCCGCGGGGTAATGCCGGTGTCGGCGCCGGTGGCTACGTCATCGGATGAGGCGGTGCCGGTTGTCGTGTGAACCCTCCTCGACCGATCTGGAACATGCGGGCCCTACCCCCTGAACTGGGGATAGCCGGGAATCTCTGCGGGAGCGGCAGCACTCTTACGATGGAACCTCAAGGCAGACGACCTGTTTGTCCATAATCTCGGAGGTCGACGTCAAGATCTTCCGCACATCCCTTGTCGTGGCCGCGATCAGTCTGGCGCTGAGTTCCTGCAGTGGTGAGACAGCCTCGATGTCAAGTTCAGCTGAATCGAGTGCGGCAGTCGCACGCAATGCCGCCCTCAGCTTCGCTTACTCGCTCTCAGTGGAGAATCAAGTCGAGGATTGGTGGGATGGGGACGGTATCTCGATCACCTGGAAGGTGACTGACGTCGACGACTTCGACTGGGATGGCGTTTCGCGTCCCAACGCTGCTCCTCCCGAAGGCTTCCAAGGCCTTGAGCAGAAGGCCATGTCGGGCCCCCACCCAGTTCGCATGGAGGTGAGTGGCATTGCGAAGTCGGGTTCTTCCTTCGTCCTGACACCCGTCACCACCATCGATGGCGAAGTGCTTGAGCTTGCACCCATAGCGCTCCGGATAGGGGGGGCTGAAGCCAATATGAGCGCAGCGGGTGTGCCGTGCAGGAGCTCGGCTCAAGGCGGCGTGGGATCGGCCACCGCTTCATTCTCAAAGAAGACAACACGAGGACTCTTCATGTACAGCATCGACATGGGGTGCGAGTTCAATGCGAACGGTTGGAGCCTCCTAGTCCGCAACTACAAGAGCCCCTGAAGAAGGCCACATGATTACTTCGCGAACGGGATTAGCATGAGCCGATGGGCATGCGGGCACCTCTCCCTTAATTCGGAGATGCTCGATCTACCTCATATTCACCTGCGTACGGCTAGCGTCGAGCCATGAAGCGACGGTTCACGATTCCTGTACTACTGACATGCGCTGTGCTCGTATTGACAGCGTGCAGTAGCTCCAAGGATTCCTCCCCGACTGAGGACCCGACCGCGCTGGCGACCGAACTCATTGATCAGTACGCCAAAGCCGTATTCGACCGAGACCAAGAGGCGCTCGGCGACCTACTGTCCGACGCGTACCTCCTTCGACGCGCCAATGGCAGCGGTTACGACCGTGAGGGGTATGTCGCCGCGCTCGCGGACGGAAGCGGCTACGACCTCGTCAGCTACGAACTGTCCGACATCTCGGCCAAACAGGACGGTGACATCCTTGTCGCGATGTTCACCCTCGATGCCGACGTCCAGGAAAACGGCGAGCCGGTGATCACGGAGCCGAGCCCCTCGCTGGTGACCTTCGTGCGCGTGGACGGCGAGTGGAAGCTCGCCTCGGATGCCTTCTTCAGCAAGTAGGAAGCATCGCCACACTTCGGTCGATCACGGACCCGGCTACGTCGAAGCGTCCGTCAGCAATGCGGGCGACCACGAGACTTCGGCGACGTGACGGGCTCGCCCAAGGTGATTCGCCACGGCGCACGTGGCTCATTCCACTCGGTCTTTGCAAGAGGTTCCGAATGGTTGCGCTGTGAAACTCATAACATGGTCGTCGTCGGTTCGAGCCCGACCCGACCCAATTCTTGCGCGTGTAGTTCCGCCTGATGCTTGGCAGATTGGCTTCGGCTGATCGTCTACGCGGTTTCGTTCGTGATCCACGACGGCTGTTCCTGTTCCCGGTTAGGGCGTTGTCCCGATCGCTCCCGCCTGAGAGCGTTTCGAGGACTTCCTCGTCGATCTCAGGCGGGCAGGTCACCGGGTGCGGTCTACGGAGCTACTTGCTGATCAGCGACCCGTTGGGCGGCGCGAAGGGTCGTGGCGGGGGAGCCATCGACGGCGACCATGCCGTGATGGGTGACCCGGCTGAGTAGGTCCACCCAGACTGTCTCACCGAGAGCGCGCCAGCGGTGGCAGAAGGCGTAGTCCTCGGACAGGTAGTTGCGATCGTCGGGGTTGACGAGCGGGTCGAAGAAGGTCCAGCCGGAAGGCTCCCAGTCGGACCAGGGCCCGCCCCGGTTATAGGAGTCAACGAGGTCGCTCTCGGTTAGCCGGACCAATGCTTCGCGCCGAATGAGGAGTAGTGCCCCGCCCACCAGCGTGGCAGGCAGAAAGCCGTCGGCCGGCCGGTAGGGCCGATCTGCGCCCTGCGTCAGGTCGAAGCGCACGGCGTAACCGTGGGCGAGTGACGCCAGCTCCTCGGCAGTGAGGTCTGGCAGCTGATCGAGCATCGACCGGACCCGGTTCCAGCGGATCTCGCGGAGCGGCACGCAGGCGCCGACGACTCCGTGCCCGGAACGGACCAGTCGCTCGACGACTGTGGGAGCGAAGCCCATGTCGGAATCGATCATCAGCAGGTGCGTGTACTCGGGAGTTCGCACCACATGGCTGGCGAAGATATTGCGTGTGCGCGTGACCAGGCCGTCGGAGCGGGCCTCAATCCTCAGGTCCCACCCCCGGCTCCGGCAGTGCTTCTCCAACTCGAGGATCGAGTGAAGGCAGGCCTCCGTTATCCCGCCCTGCGTGCACGGGATACCGAGGAGGATGCTCACCGGGTCGCTCATCGCCAAGACCGCTCCGGGCGTTCAACTTCTACGCGGCCGTGCCGCGGACTGGCTGGTGCCGAAGTAGGCCTCAAGCGCACGTCATGTTGATGATCTGGTGCGAAATGCCCCCACCGGAGATCGACTCCAGAACCTCCATGTCAAGTTCCTCGGGCAAGCCATCGGCTGCTGTGATCGGTTCGGTAGTCATGCCCGATCTTTACTCGCCTATCGCCCCTGACGTCGGTTGGCGAGCGATCGGCTGGTGCTCTGCGCCTGCCTGCTCGGGTCGTGAGCCAGCGTGGGACACATGGCGTCTCCCGTGGACCCTCACGCGGCGGCACCGCAATTGGGCGCGACCCGCCTTCGTGGTCTGAACCAAGTGAGCTTCACATTCCCCCGATTCCCCAGAAGTGGGGGAGTGAGCTCCTCTCAGGCAGCGACACGGAAGGGCCAAACACATTGCTACGTAACGCTATTCAGGCCATCGCAGACGCCGGGAAAGGGTGCTCCGGTGACGCTCACGATCTGGTCGTCGTCGGTTCGAGCCCGACCCGCCCCACCCCTTGCGCTGAGTAGTGCCGCCTGATGCTTGGCAGGTTGGCGGCGCTGATCCTTTACGGGGTTTCTGGTGATGGCTGTCGGTGACAGGATCAAGGGGCTTCCCGAAATTCGCGGCGGGCTGGATTGTCGGCTCGCAACGGCGAACAAAAAGTGATTAGGTGAATCGTCACCTTTGCTCGGGAAGCAGGCCGTATGCGTCACCCGTTCGTTGCCGCCACAGTCGGAGCGGCCCTTGTCGCATCGATGACCTCGTTGCCTGCGGCTCATGCCGCCGAGCCGAGTGCGGTGTCGAGCATCGTGCGTGCCGTGGCTGCGTCCTCGTGCCCGGCTCCGGTGAAGCCCACAGGCAGCGGCACTGTGACCGACCCGTATCTGGTCCTCTCGCTGGAGAACCTTGTCTGGGTGAACCGGCAGCCGTCCTCTTGGCGTTCTATTCTCGAGCAGCGCGTGGACATTGACGCGACCGGTTGCACGTGGACTCATGGCATCGGCGGCCCGACGAATCCGTTCACCGGAACCTACCTAGGCGATGGACGGTCCATTTCGAACCTCACGGTCGACGTTGCCTCAGGTCCTGCAGGCGTCTTCGGCGTCATCCGAGACGCGACTCTGCAGTCGGTCACCGTGACGAATGCGACCGTCACTGGTACTGACAGTGTTGGCGGGCTCGTGGGGTTAATGCGCGGAGCGAGTGCAGTGAGGGCCTCCTCGAGCAGCGGTCACGTGTCGGGAACGTCGGCTGTCGGAGGACTTGTCGGCAAAGCTGAGGCCGGCATCGTCGTCAATGACTACAGCACGGTAGCTGTGGAGGCCTCGACTGGTGCGGCTGGCGGACTCGTCGGTGCACTAAGTGGCGTCGCAGTAGTCCGCGCGAGCTACTTCCTCGGCACCGTGGGCTCGGCAGGCAATGCAGGGCCGATCATCGGTTCCGGAGTTGCAAGTGCTGTCCGCGACACCTTCTGGGTGGATCAGCCGACCTCGGGCACCTTCCAGCCCGGTGGGTTGCGTCGCACGACGAGCCAAATGCGCGACGTTGACACCTTCTCCTCGGCAGGCTGGCAGATCTTTGACGGCTGGACGCCGGCAGTGCCCTGGGCGATCTGCACAGGTGTGAAGCAAGGAATCCCATTCCACTCCAAGGACTTCGAGGCGAGCCCCTGCGCTTCCTTGACCCCGTCCACCGCGATCGTTCTCGCTCAGGCGGGTGTTCCCATCACGCCGGTGGCGATGTCCGCAACAAAATTCGCTCCGACGTCATATTCCGTTACCAGCGGTTCCTTGCCCAAGGGCCTGACGCTCGATGAGCAGACGGGCGTGATCAGCGGAACTCCCGCAAAGAAGTCACCAACTCGAGACATCGTCATCACGGGCAGTGACGGTTCGCGGGAAGGGCGCGCAGCCCTGCGCGTCGGAGTGGTTCGCGCCAGGCCGTCGGCGACTAACCGCTACTCCGGCTGCGGCACCTCGACGGTGGGATCCGTACTCACGGTCACGTGCTCGGATGCGGGTACGCATGCGATTTCGCCACCTCCGGGCTCCGCGCTTGTGGGAATCGAGGCGCTAGGGGCTGACGGTCGAGGTTACTTCGGTCGTGGAGGCATCGGTGCTTCAGCCTCGCTTGCTGGCCCAGTATCCGCGAGTCACGCGAACGATGGTGCCTTCGTAGTGACCGTGGGGAGCGCGGGCACGCTCAGGTTGGGAGATAAAGCGAACAAGACCATTCTCGACATCTTGTTTGCGCTCCTCTGGGACACCGCTTACGGCGGTGGCTACTCGTCGGTTCAGTATGCAAATCAGGACTTCGCGCCTCAGGGGCTGCTCGCGGCGGCCGGTGGTGGTGGCGGCGGTTCCCAGTCCTGGTTGATGAGTTATGTCTCCTGCGTGAAGAGCGTGTATGCGAAGCACCCGCTGGCGCCTGGGGTCACCGTCTATTCGCAGCAGGAGGCAACCACGATCGGTGGGGAAGTCATGTTCTGCATCGCTGCGATGACGGGAACGTCTGCCAATGCGGGTACTGCCGCCGACACGCTTCCTCTCTCTGGCAACTGGGCTGACCAGGCGGTTGGCCGTCAGGGTATGGCGGGCTTGATTGGCCTCCTCGTCGGATCCGCGGGAGCTGCGGGGAAGACCTACGTGCCGTCGACTGCTGTTGTCGCGACCCGTCCTACTACCGTCTCAGACAACAAGGCCCGCCGCGGCCAGGTGATCTTGACCTTTGACCTTTCGGGTGCGGAGAACGTGGATGTGACGACGGCGCCGTGCAGCGCTTCGACGCCTGCTCTAGGCGAGTTGGTCACATGCTCCAAGCCTGGGCAGGCCCAGATCACCGTGCCGGACGATGCCGAGGTCGCCGTTGTCGCTGCGAGCGGGGCCGGGGGCGGGGCTGGGGTCACCGGCGACACACTGCGCGACTTGGCTGGCGGACCAGGCGCCAAGGTCACCGGGATCGTCGATGTCTCCGAACTGAATGCGGTCGTTGCGCAGGTCGGAGGCGCGGGCGCGTCCGTCGTCGGTGCGCAGCATGATGTTTCGGCCCTGTACTACGGCGAAGGTGGCGGCTATTCCGGCATTGGCCCGACGTCGGCAGCGCAGGTTCTCCTGGCCGGCGGCGGCGGTGGCGGTGGCGACCTGAGCCCTGCCGACCCGCCGAGCGCGGCAGAGAAGCTCGTGATGCGGGCGATGGCCGGCAAGACCGCGGTGAGAGCGGATTCCGTGCCCTGGGATGTCCCGGCGTCGAGTGCGGGCAAGGGCGCTAGCGGCGGAGCCCAAGGCCAGTCGTGGCAGGTGAATGGCCTCGTCTCCGATGCGGTCTACGACGCCGTCGGCGGAGGAGCCGGTTCGACGAGGGCGGCGCTGGGTACCTCATACGCGCAAGCTGCGCAGAATGGCCTCGTCACGCTGCGCTTCTGCGGCCTGCCGGGTGCGCCATCGGTCAACTCGGTTACTGCTGGAACGTCCGCCGGTCAGGCCACCGTGGATGTCGTTGCCTCGGCTCCGACGAACACCGGAGGTTGCGATCCCACGAAGTACCAGTTCCGGACCTCTGGCGCCATGGAGTGGGCAGATGCGCCCGCCCTGAACTTCCCCATCGTGTACGACCTCACGACTGGGCAGACCGTGTGCGTGCAGATGCGGGCGCAGAACCCGGCCGGCTGGGGCGCTCCGAGTGCCTATTCCTGCGGAGCGGCGAGCGATGCGGCGGCCACCGCACCAGGTGCCGGCGGCGACATCGTCATCGACGCGGACGGGATTGTGAGCCCCACGACGCTCACCTCGGTCGGCAACGGCTCGACATTCGCGATCGTCAACGAGTCGTCGTCCTTGTCGATCCTTTACGCGGACTCAGCCACCATGACCGTGGGCGGTAACTCGTGCCAGAACGGCTGCGATGTTGCTGCGGGATCGACGGCCATAGTGACATTGGTCGCGGGCGGCACGGCCCACATCTACGGGGCGGTCTCGCACGCGACAACCAACATATCCGTGAACTAGAAGCCCTGCACTCAGGATTCAGGGATGTGGATCGGATCTCTTGCGGGATGGCCGCTCGGTAGAAGGACGACTCCGCAGGCCAGCTGATCCCGCCCGTCGTCGAACGGAGTCGGCTGGCGTCCGCCGGATGCCATTACGGCCCCTCCGCCGGCCCGGCGATGCGGGTACGGCCGAGACCTATCCCATGTGACTTCGAACATTCCCCCGATTTCCCGGAAATGGGGTAATCGGCTGGTCTTGAGTCACAACGAGAAAGGCCAAACATGTTGCTACGTAACGCTATTCGGTCCATGGCAGACGCCTCGAATGGCTGCACCTGTGAAGATTCATAATCTGGTCGTCGTCGGTTCGAGCCCGACCCGCCCCACTACGGGAATCCCCTGCAGATAAGAGGTTCAGTTTTTCCGGGCAGCATCCTTACGCCCCTCTCGCTTACGCACGCTTGGTGCGCGCTGGGGCGCCTGCGCCTCGGAGCTGTCTCGGCGTGCGACTCGATGGTGTGAATGGCCTTGCCTGCGTCTGGCAGAGACTCTCTTTGCTGCTTGGCTATCCGGCTTAGTGTATCGTATCGGATACCTAGGAGGTGCCCATGCACACGCTCGTTGCCGAGGCTCGGCAGTCGTCTGGCCTGTCGCAGGGGGACGTGGCCCGCCGGGCGGGGACGTCTAGGCCGACGCTGTCGGCTTACGAGCATGGCCAACGCAATCCGACGCTGGACACCCTCGAGCGAGTGCTTGCGGCCAATGGTCAGAAGCTGGTGGCGGAGCCGGTCCCCGTGTTCACCCAGTACGCGGACCGTCGGGGCAAGCCGTTCTTCGTGCCCGACCAGTTGCCGCGCCTGTCCACGGCGGCCGCTGTCGCGACTGTGGTGCTGCCGTCTCATGTGGACTGGTCTACCAAAGCCCAGGCACGAGACCTGTCCGACCGTCCGCAGCGGCTGCTCGCCTATCAGGTGCTGCTCGCGGAGGGTGGCCCGGACGATATCGCCTGGTTCGTGGACGGGGCACTTCTCGTGGATGCCTGGACAGACCTGCACCTGCCGGCCGCGATCCGGAAATCCTGGCAACCGCTCATTGACCGGGCACGACGAGGTTTCGCGTGATGCACGGCGCCTCGTTCACGCCGTTCCAGGCGCAGGTCGCTCGGGTGTTCTTTGGTCTGCCGGAGGCGCGGTCGTTCCTGCTCGCGGGCGGGTTGGCCCTGGCCGCGCACGGGCTCACCGATCGACCGACCGAGGATCTTGACGCGTTCACTTCCCGCGCGGGTGATGTCCACGCCGCATACCAAGCGTTCGCCCAGGCAGCTATCGCTCACGGGTGGCGGGTCGAGGTGCGCCAGTCGACAGACACGTTCGTCCGACTCGTCGTCACTGGGGACGAGTCCTTGCTCGTCGACCTTGCACTGGACTCGGCCCCTGGCCTGCCGCCGACCATGTCGGTCCTCGGGCCCACGTTCGCCATCGATGAGCTGGCCGCACGCAAGCTGCTGGCCTTGTTCGACCGGGCCATGCCTCGCGATTTCGTCGACGTGTACCGGCTCACACGCACCCTCCCAGCACAGCGCCTGATTCGCCTGGCCGAATCCCTCGACCCCGGCCTCGACAAGGCAGTGCTCGCCCTTGCCATGCGCCAACTCGACCGGTATCGCGACGAGGACATCCCGATCAAGCCATCCGAGGTCGTGAGCATGCGGCAGTTCTTCCAGGAGTGGGCTAGCGAACTCCGTTGACAGCGCTTACCGACAGCTGTCCGACTGGGGTGTCGATCGCCAGATCATCAAGGGGCACGAGAGATCGCCGACGGGCACGAGCGGGTACGAGAAGACTCATAATCCGGCCGTCGTCGGTTCGAGCCCGACCCGCCCCACAAATGAATGAAGGAGTATGGGCAGACCCGTGCGCGTATTTCGTCGTGAAAACTGCATTTTCGGGCGGCGATTTCACGACCACAACGCGCGCACCCGGCGTGGTAACGTCCGCGTGTGGGTGTACTCATTGTTCCGTTAGTGCTGGTGTTGGCATGGGTATTCGCACTCCTAGGTTGGGCGCCACCAGGTGGTCTTGAGACTGATGATTTCGCCGATTCGGCAATGCGCTGGTTGCTCTTCTTGCCGGTGGGCATCCAGTTCATTGTTAGTGGTTTCATGCATACGGTTTTTGCCAAGAGCACCGCCAAGAATATCGGTTGGGTTACCAATGGTTTCCAATATGAAATCGGGTTTGTGTGTTGGGGTATTGGCATCGCCGGATTGCTGGCGATGGTTCGTGGGCCCGAAGCCTGGTTAGTGAGTAGTGTCCCGGTAATCGTCTTCTTGGTTCTTGCGGGCGTGCAGCATGTGAAGCAGATGGCGGTCGAAAGGAACTTCAAACCCGGTAACTCACTGATTCTGATTAGTGACTTTGGGCTACCAATTTCGCTCATTGCACTGCTCTTGGCGGTCCAAACGGGGTAGTAGCCCACGTGGCTGCGTGCGCCCGGGCCCGAAGCCAGGGATATTGGCCCTGTGAGCATTGATTTAGGTATTCCGCTGCCACCGCCTAATGCTTGACACTCCTCCGATGTTGGCAGGGCTAGTGGCCAGGTCGGTGTGCCCGGACATGCGATGAAGGCATGTCGATTGTGAGCAATCTTGAGGCTGAGCGGGGCGTCGATGTCGCTCGCATCCGCGAGCTTCTTGCACTCACGCCGGCACAGCGGGTGGCCCACATGGTTGAGGTCGTCAATGCGCTTCGTTCCATTACGAACAGGGCACGGGTAGTGCGTCGGTGAGCTTCGATCCGGTCTCCGTGCACTTGGGCGCCGCATTCCTGGCGAACATGCCGTTCATGCTCAGTCTTGTGACCGACTTCGGCATTGTCGATCCCACGTTCGATCGGTCGGGGCCGCTGGAAGCGTTCTCGGAATGGAATGCAGACGCAAGCTCGCAGGAAGTGTCGGATGGATTGGTGATTCGTGTCGCGTCCTTGGACGACACGGACTCATCGTCTGAACTTCGTCGACCTTAAGTCTTGATGATCGGTCTAAAGGCAGCATCGAAATGCGGACTTCCTGAAGTGCACCTAGTCTCCGGCCATGCACATGTCGCGGGGGGCGGGGGAGTCGTTGGCGGACCTTGCGGAGGAGGTGCGAACTCTCCGGCAGGACGTTGAAGTGCTGCGGACCATCATCGATGAAAGTCCGGACGTCATCGTCCTCAAGGACCATGAAGGTAACTTCCTGCTGGGCAACCGACTCGTCGCCGAGTTGTACGGCACCACTCCCGAGCAGATGGTCGGCAAGCACGATGGTGACTTCAGCGCCACGGCAGAGCAGGCCGAGTTCTTCCGGCAGAACGTGCTCTCCATCATGGCCTCCGGCGAGATGGAGATCGTCTTGGAGGACTCCACCGACGACAGAACCGGGGAGACCCGGCACTTCAAGTCCATCAAGAAGCCGTTCATCGGCCCGCAGGGCAAGCCGAACATCCTTGTCATCGCGCACGACGTCACGGACATTCGTCGCAGTCAGCTCCAGATTGAGACCAGCGAGCGGCGGCTGCGCTACGTGCTTGAGGCGACCGGAGACGGCATCTGGGACTGGCACATACCCACGGGGAAGGTGGTCTACAGCGATCGCTGGGTGGAGATGTTCGGCTATCGACCGGAGGAGATCACCGGCGATCTCGACGATTTCGAAGCCTGCCTCCATCCGGTGGACGGGGACGAGACCATGGCCGCCGTGAGAGAAGCGCTGACCGGAAATGGCTCCTACGGGCGTGAGCACCGAGTGCGACGCAGAGACGGCAAGGATATCTGGGTGCTCGACCGCGGACAGGTGGTCGAACGTGACGAGGCGGGCGTTGCTGTTCGCATGGTCGGCAGCGTGGCCGACATTTCCGAGCGCAAGAAGGCGGAGGACGAACTGGCCGCGATTGCCTACATCGACCTGCTAACGGGGCTGCCCAATCGCCGGTTCCTGCATGAACGGCTGCAACATGTGCTCGCGCGCGGCATCCGGCTCGGCAACTACAGCGGCCTCTTCTACATCGACCTCGACCAATTCAAGATGCTGAACGACACCATGGGCCACGGGGCCGGCGATCGGATGCTTCAGCTGTTCGGGGAACGACTGCGTGACTGCGTGCGTGAGATGGATACCGTGGCCAGATTCGGTGGTGACGAGTTCGCCATTCTGGTTGAGGACCTCGGTGACACCGCTGAGGGGGCGATGATGGCTGCGGTCGCCATTGCTAAGAAGATCAACGCCACGTGTGACGCTCCCTTCGATCTGTCGTCCATCAGCCACCGGATCACGGCCAGCGTCGGGATCACGGTGATGGAGAACGAGGGGGACAGCGCGGAGGAGATCCTCATGCGCGCCGACATCGCGATGTATGCCGCCAAGTCAGCCGGACGTAACTCGGCGCGCTTCTTCGATCCCGACATCCAGGCTGCCCTCACGTCACGCATCGCCCTGGAGTCCGATCTCCGGGACGCACTTCTTGCGGGTGACATTCGACCCGTGTATCAGGGCATCGTGGACGGATGCGGCCGTCTCGTCGGTGCGGAGGCGCTGGCCCGCTGGTTCCATCCAAATCGCGGCGTCATCATGCCCACCGACTTCATCGGGCTGTCCGAGCAGACCGGCCAGATCCTGGACATCGGCCGCGCCATGCTGCGGGCCACGTGCGAGCAGCTAGTCCAGTGGCGCCGGTCTCCGGAGACAACTGCGCTGACGATCGCCGTAAACGTGAGTGCCCGGCAGTTCAGCGAGCCGGACTTCGTGGACCACGTGCTCGCCATCCTTGCTGATACCGGTGCGCCTCCCGAGCGGCTGAAACTGGAGCTCATCGAGACGATGCTCGTGCACGACATCGACGATGTGATCGCGAAGATGGCCCTTCTATATGCCGAGGGCATCGAGATACTCCTCGACGACTTCGGGACCGGCTATTGCTCGCTCTCCTACTTGCAGCGGCTCCCGCTCACTGGGCTCAAGATCGACCGCTCCTTTGTCGACGGCATCCACCGCAGCGAGGGGGACTCGGCCATCGTCCGAACCATCATGGCCCTGGCGAGCAACCTCGGCCTCTCGGTTGTCGCGGAGGGTGTCGAGACGACTGCCCAGCACGAATTCCTGCGCGAGCATGGCTGCGAGATGTTCCAGGGGTATCTGTTCAGTCGGCCCGGTCCGGTTGACGACCTGCAATTCGCCTGAGGCCGAACCCCCTAGAGTGGGAAGCCGGTGGTAGCGGGGGTTCTGTCCCTCACCGCGATCACCCGGAGGATTCATGCGCCGCTTCATATCGTCGGTCCGCCTCATGGTGGTTTCTGGAACGGTGATCGTGCTGGCCGTGGCAGGTTGCTCGGGAGCCGGCGATGCGGCCGGCCCGACGGCGTCGGCGGCCTCGCGCGAAGCCGGACTCTTCACCAAGAGCGTCAGTGCCTGCTTCATCAACGACCTAGCCGAGCCGGTGACCACTATCTGGAGCTTCAGCGATGCGAACGACGGCGGCGGGAAGGTCGCCGCTGGCGGCAGGCAGTGCGGCGAGGGTGCGGGGATGACCTACGACGTGGGCGCCACGCTCGAGTTCCCCGACGGCATCCGCATCCGCCCGGCGTTCGCCAACCCGGCAATCGGTCAGCCGTTCTTCATCACGGACAGCACCACTTCCCAAGCGAAGGGATGGGTCACCACCGATTTCGCGGAGGGCGAGACGGCGTCACCGATCGCCTACCCCTATGGCCATGAACTCGTCGTGACGCGCCTCGCCAACAGCAACTGGATCAATTTCGAAGTGCATGTCACCAAGTGATCAAGCACTGACCACCGTCCTGAGCACCTGACTCGAGAAGAGGATCCACGATGGTCGCCATTCCGCTGGGACGCACGATGGCGCTGGCCGGTGCTGCAGCGGTGGTGCTGCCGCTCATGCTGGCCGGCTGCTCGGGAGGTGGATCGTCGGCACCTGCGCCCTCGGTGGCCGTAGCCCTGGCCTCGCCCAGTCGAGAGGCGGGCATCTTCACGAAGAGCACGAATGTGTGCCTCTACAACGACTCCCAGACGGATGTCTCGGTGAGCTGGGACTTCAGTGACACGAATGGCGGCGGGGGCACCCTGGCCCCGGGAGGCAAGCAGTGCGGGGAGGGGACGGTCCTCGTTCCGTCACCCGATGTCATCTGGACGCTCTCCTGGGCCGACGGCACGAAGTGGAAGATGGCTGCCTCGAACATCTCCTTCGAGTCCCCGGCCGTGGAGCGCCTGTATTCCGGCAGCATGACGTCGGCGGACTGGATCCCATTTCCCGATGAGTCTTCGGCACCCAACACCAAGGACTTCGCGATCTTCCATCACCAACTCGAGGTAACGCGCCAACGGGACAACGACTGGAAGAACTTCGACATCCGCATCAAGGGGTAGGGATCGCCCAGCGGGTGTGGGGGCTTGACACGGGGCCGCGCCGGTGGGAACTTCAGTCAACATCGTCGGGGAGGCACTCATCAAGATCATCGCCGTTTGCGCACTCGCAGTTGCAGTGCTTGCCGGGCCGGCTGGGTCCGCGTCGGCAACGACGTCGTCCGACGCTCCTTCCGCGGTCACGCCGCCGGCGAATCAACTGTGGAGCGGAACCAGCTCGAATGCCCTGGGGCCCGCCATGATCGTGCTGTCGGCGAAGAACGGCCGGGTGAAGCTCACGGTCCTGCAGTTCATCATGGCGTGCACCGATGCGGCCGACGGCACCGAGTCAGCGCGAGCCTTCGACTTCGTGACCGGGTCCGCCACATTGAATCGCAATCGGTTCTCGATGAACCTTCTGGGGATCTCAAATGGCCGCAATGGGCGAGTGCGGCTCAGCGGCGTTCTGGGTTCCAATGGCCGCGGCACGGCCACTGCTAACGCCACGGCGGTCGGAGTTGACTCGAGTACCAACAATGTCATCGAGACGTGCGAGTCGCGAGTTACCTTCAGCCTTCTTCGCGGCGATCTCCAGCCTCACTACACGCCCTGACGATCGCGTCCACGTCGCCCGTGCCACTACTTGAGTTCGATGATGTGCACGTCACCTACTCCGGAGGTGTGCCCGCGGTGCGCGGGGTTTCCCTCACGGTGGCGGAGGGTGAGTCGCTCGGTATCGCTGGTGAATCCGGCTGCGGCAAGACCACCCTCGCCAGCACCGTGTTGCGACTCCTGCCGCCGACGGCTCGGATCAGCGGGCGGGTGCTGATCGACGGGGAGGATGTGCAGGCGATGCCGTGGGCCCGGCTGCGGGCCGTCCGCTGGGGT
>CAIVQM010000324.1 GCA_903908025.1 uncultured bacterium | reverse complement strand
GAAACATGCGGTACTTCCGGGTGGCCAGCGAACGGACGTCCGATGAACGGCCCACAGGTACCAGCCAGTAACTAGGACCAGGTTGACCGCCACGAAGGCATCGAAGGTTGAAGCCCCCACAAAGGTGCCCAGGATGCCGTTCGACACGCGGGACCTCCTTATGGTTATTCTTCGCTTTTGTCGCTTCTTGCACCGCTATGGTCGCGCCAACGGAATCCGATCGGACGACGAAGGGGCAGCAGTGAAGCGGTTCATCTTTGCACTCCTGACCGTCGCCATCGGCGTCATCGTGGTTGCGGGCGCGGTGCTCATCGCGCAGCAGCGACAGGCCGAGCCGGCCGTGCTGGCCGCGACGGTGGTCGGGACGGCGGAGACCCCGCAGGGCACCCTGCCGCACGCCACTCTTGAACTGTCGATCTACCCGCAGGCCTCCAGTGATGTTCCCGGGCCGACATCGGGGGTCAATGCCATCGTGGCCGATACCGATCAGGACTCGTGGCCGTTCTACTGGCCCTCAACGACGCTCCAGTTACCGGCACACACCCTCGTGACGATGACCGTGCATCAGTACGACAGCGCGGGCGCCGTCTACAACCCGTACTTCGCCACGGTGCAGGGCACCGTCGACGGCACGGCCGAGTTCAACGGCACGAAGAAGGCGGGCATCAAGCCGGCCGACGTGGCGCACACCTTCATGATCCATCAGTACCCCGAGGACGGCCAGCCGTACTTCTTCCTCAACGTTCCGATGGAGGGGGTCGCGGCAAATGCGAAGAACGAGGCCAACGGCTATCCCAAGCCGGTCGACGTCACCTTCTCCTTCATCACGGGCGAACCCGGTGAGTACGTCTGGAACTGCGAGGACCCCTGCGGTGACAGCTACGTCCAGTTCGGCGGCGTCATGAGCGAGCGCGGCTGGATGAGCGGAACGGTCACGGTGGTCTGATGTCCATTGACAACCCGCCGACGATCGAGGTCGATCAGCCCGAGGAGCCGACGAACCGGCCAGCCGCCGACCACCGGCTGAAGGAATGGCTGTCTCGCGGCTACGTACGTCGCATCATCGTGCTCTCCATCATCATCGGCGTGGTGATCGTGCCGCTCGCGTGGGTCGTCATCCACTTCATGAATCTCAGCGGCGCCCCGGCGTCGGCGATCATGGTCGAGATCGAGCGGACGATGTTCGTCTTCACCGTGGTCTCGGCTCCGCTCATGGCGATCACGCTGGCGATCCTCTTCTACAGCCTCACCGGTTGGGGACGGGTCACGGGCGAGGATCCGCCGATGCAGGAGAGCCCGGCGATCCGCACCAACGGCACGGCCGTCGTGCTCTGGATCGCGGCCACCAGCATCCTCGCCGGCTTCCTCGTGATCTGGGGCCTGGTCGAGTTGGCGACGATCACCTCGTATGCGAACGGATCCACCCCGGCCAACCAGCAGCCGAACGGCCAGAAGGCCATCGACATCAATGTCACGGCCCAGCAGTGGGTGTGGACCTTCGAGTACCCCGACCAGAGCGCGATCACGACCGACCTTCTCGTGGTGCCGATCAATGTGCCGCTGTACTTCAACGTCACCTCGAAGGATGTCGTTCACGACTTCTGGGTCGTCGAACTCGGCATCAAAATCGACGCGAACCCCGGCGCGATCACGAACACCGGTGTGACGCCCGACAAGCTCGGCACGTTCAACATCCGGTGCGCCGAACTGTGCGGACTCCACCACGCGTACATGCAGACCAAGATCAAGGTGGTCACTCAGGCCGAGTTCGACTCCTGGGTCCGTGAAATGGGCGGGAAGAGGACCGTATGACCGAGACCGCGGTGGTCCACCAGACCCACGACGTCCCGCAGCCCAAGCAGCACGGCAAGCCGGGCGGCATCCTGCGTCACACGAGCATCATCACCGGCACGGTCCTGGGTGTCGTCGCGGCCGTGATCACCTACGCCATCGGATCGCACTTCTTCGTCCCGTGGGGCACCCAGAACTCCGATGCCTCCCAGGTCGGCCTGAACGCGCTGATCGCTGCGACGTACTTCGCCTGGGTGATCTTCTTCATGATCGGCATCGGAGCCTTCGCCGGGCCGATCCGCTGGGCGCTCGGGCACGATCTCACTCACGACGATGCCGAGTACATGGCCGGCAAGGGTCAGGGCAAGTGGCGCTACTGGAAGTACACGACTGACCACAAGGTCGTCGGCACCCAGTACCTCATCGTCTCGATGGTCCTACTCGGTCTTGGCGGCCTGCTGGCGATGCTGATCCGCACCGAGCTGGGCATCACGTGGATGGAGGTCTTCGACCCCAACTTCTACAACTCGCTCATCGGCACGCACGGCATCGTGATGATCATCGCGCTGATCATCGTGGTCACCGGCCCGTTCGGAAACTTCATCCTGCCGATCATGATCGGCGCCCGCGACATGGCTTTCCCGCGGCTCAACGCCCTCAGTTTCTGGCTGCTGTTCGCCGCGATCCCGCCGCTGGCCTCCAACCTCTTCCTCGGCGGTATCCGCGACGGCTGGACGGTCTACCAGCCGCTGGCGTCGCAGGCCCCGATCGGCATGATCGGCTACCAGGTCACGATCATCGTCTTCGCCTTCTCTACGGGCGTCGCGTCGGTCAACCTCATCACCACTTCGGTGACGATGCGAGCCCGCGGCATGACATGGAACCGCGTCCCGATCTTCGTGATCGGCGTCATCGCGTCGTCGGTCATGGGACTCGTCTGGTTCCCGATGTTCCAGTACTCGCAGATCCTCGCCCTCAGCGACAAGGTGATCTCCACCAGCTTCTACAACCCGATTATGGGCGGCAGCGTCTGGCTGTACGAGAACCTGTTCTGGCTGCTGGGCCATCCCGAGGTCTACGTCGTCGTCATCCCCGGCACCGCGGCCCTGATGGAACTCATGGTGGTGTTCCTCCGCAAGCCGCTGTTCTCGTACAAGGTCGCCATCGCGGGCTTCGCGGGTGTGGTCGGCATCAGTTCCATCGTGTGGGTCCATCACATGTACATGACCGGCTGGGCTCCGTCTGCCGGCTACCCGTTCATGCTGTCCACCGAGCTGATCTCGATCCCGTTCGGCTTCCTCGTACTGGTCATGCTCGGCACGCTGTGGCGCGGCAAGCCGTGGACCCGCCTGCCGATGATGTGCGTCTACGCCGTGGTGTGGGACAAGGTCGTGGGTGGCATCACGGGTGTCTATCTGTCCGACGTACCCGTCGACCAGTACATGCACGGCAGCATGTTCGTCGTCGCTCACTTCCACTACATGCTGATGGGTGCAGGGCTCTTCGCGGCGATCGGTGCTACGGCCTACTGGTTCCCGAAGATGACCGGACGCATGCTCGACGAGCGCCTCGGCTCCATCGGCTTCTGGGTCGCGTTCTTCGGCTTCCAGCTCACCTTCGGCTCGATGTTCGTCGCTGGCCTGCAGGGCATGCCCCGTCGCGTTCTGCAGTTCGACAATGCGTTCAACATCTCCAACTGGCTGTCGACGATCGGTGCCTTCACGATCGGCATCGGCATGCTGGTCTTCCTCTACGCGGTCATCACCTCCTGGCGTGGCGGCAAGCCGGCTGCGGCCAACCCGTGGGGCGGCAAGACCCTCGAATGGCAGACGGAGACGCCGGTGCCGCTGGAGAACTTCCCGGTCCTGCCCGTTGTCACCTCTGACCCGTACGGCTACGGCGTCCCTGATCCGTACGACACCGTCCCCGCGACGGACAAGCAGCCGGCAGGTGTGGCATGAGTGCTCCCGTGACCGAGCCGCTGTATCCGACCACCGGCGAGCCGGTGTCGATCAACGCCCGCCGCAACCGCATGGGTATCTGGCTGTGCATCGTCTCGGATATCACCGGCACGGTCGCGCTCCTGGTGGCCTACTCGTACCTGTGGTCGCTCAACGTCAACAACGCGTGGGCACCGCCGAATGACGCGTGGGCACCGCCGACGACGTTCTGGCTGATTGTGCTGGGCACGGCCCTCGCGACGGCGCTCATGTGGTGGGGCCTGCGCGAGATCGACAAGGGCAACCGCGGCGGACTCATGCTCGCGGCCAGCCTGTCGATGCTCGTCATCCTGATCACGTTCATCGGACAGATCATCCAGCTGTCGACCTTCCCGTTCGGGCCAGCCGATGGTGCATACGCGTCGGCCACCTTCTGGCTCTGCCTCGGAGCTGCCATCCACCTGTCGCTGCTGCTGTTCCTGGCGCAGGCGATCATGGGTCGCACGCGAGCTGGTCGGATCACGCAGGGCAACAGCTCGCATGTGCGCCTCGTCGCGATGTACATGACGTGGGCGACGATCGCCATCTTCCTGGGTGCGATGTTCGCAACGGTGATGACCACCAGTCCGAACACCAACAGCCCGACCTTCGGTACCTTCCAGGAGTGACGGGACCACGCCTCGGGGCCCCACTGTGGTGGGGCATCGCCGCTCTTGTGGTCGGCTTGTGGATCGGTGGGCTTCTCGTCGCACCGGTGATCCCCGGACTGCCGACGGAGCCGCTCGTCACCATCTGGCTGCTGCCTGTCACCCACTACGCGCGTGACATCGCCGCTGCCCTGACTGTCGGTGCGACCGTGACGGCACTCCTGGCGCTGCCCGACAGGAAGGCGCGCCTCGCGCGCTGGGCCGCAGGCTGGTCGCTGGTGTGGCTCGCGCTGTTGGTGCCGCTGACCCTGCTGACCGTGTCGGATGTCGAGGCCGCCGGAGCGGCAGAGTCCGTCGGCGGCCTCAGCGCCTTCCTCGTTGACACGCTGGTGGGCCGGGTACTCCTCGCGCAGGCCGTGCTCGTCCTGGGTGTTGTGCTGCTGGCTCGTGCCCGTGGTCCGTGGCGCTGGGTTGTCGTGGCGCTGGCCCTCGTGGCGGCCGCACTGCCCGCCCTGCTGGGGCACGGTGGCCTGTCCGGTGAGCATGTGGCGGCAACCGTGAGCCTGGGCCTGCATGTCGCTGCGGTGTCGCTGTGGACGGGTGGGCTCGCCGTCGTCGTGGCGTTGGTGGTGTCAGATCGGACCGATGCCGGGCGGCTGTTGAGTCGGTTCAGCCTGCTCGCCCTGTGGTGCGTCATCGTCGTGGGCGAGACCGGCCTGCTGAGCGCTTCGCTGCGGCTTGCCCTGCCCAGTCAGTTCGCGGGGACCCTGTACGGCTCGCTCGTGCTGCTGAAAGCCGTGCTGCTGGGCTTCCTGATCCGGTGGGGCTGGCAGCAACGCTCGCGGGCGCTGCCGGAAGTGGCGGATGGCCGGCCCGCAGCGCTGGCGCGCTACGCCGGGCGGGAACTGCTGATCATGGGCGGGGCCATCGCGCTCGGGATCGTGCTGGCCCGCCTCGGGCCGCCGAACCCCGCGGCGCCCGGCACGGGATTCACGCCGGTGGCTCTGTCGGTGCTGGCGATCGGCGTGCCCTTCCTGCTCGTCGTCTGCACTCAGCGGCGTCCGCGGTGGTTGGCAGCCTTCGCGGGGTATCCCGAGGTGGCAGCACTCGCCTTCCTCATCGTCGTCGCCGTCGTGGGGGTCGTGGGACTGCCGGAGGCGCTGCTCGGTGCCGAGCTGGGTGCACTGCTCGGCGCGGTGCTCCTGGTGGGGGCTGGCTGGTGCTGGCTCGCCGCCACCGGCCGTGGCACCTCCTGGATCGACGTTGCTCTGGTCGTGATCGCCTGGCCGGCGATCGCCTGGCTGAGCGCGGACTCGGTCACCGGGCCGGGAGTCACGATTCCGATGGCGATTGCGACGACAGTCGCCGTAGAGGCCCTGCTCGCCTTTCTGATCATCGGCCGGGTCCGTCGGGTGCGCACGGACACCCGCGAGCCGGTCGCCGTGGCAGGCTGACGGGATGACCGACGAGCCACGCACGGATCCGCCGCCGCGGCGCGGTGGGTGGCGCGACTTCTGGCAGTTGCATGTGCCGCTCGTCGTCGTTCTCGCTATGTGCACGGCGTTCACCGTGATCGAGGCCCGACGGGCAACTGAGGGGGTCTGGCGCGCCTGGTGGTACATGTTCGAGTGGCCGCTGTTCGGGCTGTTCGCGTTCTGGATCTGGTACCGCTACCGCAACGAGGGCTCCGTCACCAAGGGCCTGATCCAGCGCTGGCGCGACCGGGTGGCCGAGGCGACCGCTGAGGCCGAACGGGCCGCCGAGCCGCCGCCGATTCCGGCCGACGACCCCGGTCTGCAGGCCTGGGATGGCTACCTCGATGACCTGCACCGACGTGATCCACCGGGTGGCCCGCCAGCACGTGCGTAGTACCGATTCGGGTCGATTCGACCTGTTAGGTCATCCCCACGTTGGGGCTGTGTACGGGTTGCGTTAGGCGGGCACTGTCCGGCCGTGTTCACCCGCGCGGTGCGCCACAGTTGTGACGTGACCATCACCGATACCGGCCGAGCCGACCTCCAGGAGCCCTGGCGGCAGGAGCCCATGCGTCCCGCCGTTCGTCGGCTGGCCCGCCCCCGCCACGCCCGCACCCGCACGGGTGACCTGTTGGCGGTTGCTGGCTTCATCGTCGCCGTGACCCTCGGTATCTGGATCCAGCACGGTGGCGTGAGCGGTCTGCTGGCCGGTGGGATCAGCACCCTGTCCGGACTCGGGCAGCTCTTCGGGCTGATCGCCGCGCTGGCCGCCCTGGGTGGACTCGTGCTGACGTCCCGTCCGCGCTTCATCG
>CAIVQM010000323.1 GCA_903908025.1 uncultured bacterium | reverse complement strand
CTCGTGCCGACGCGGGTCAGCGTCTGTTCTTCAAGGTCACGACGTAGCTGTATCGGCTTCCGTCATTGGCGACACGCTCGATCGTCATCTCCCGCTGCCGGCTGTTGCCAACCTCGTTGGTGCAGTAGGACACCGCTCCCACAGAGGGCTTGGTGAAGCTGCACGTTGCCGGTTCCCCTGAGTTCGAGCAGGCCCCGGAGACGTTGACCCAGCCATCAGCCGTAGACAGCCCCCAAACGTTCGCGAGAATCCAGCAACTCTGTGTCTTGATGACGGCCTTGGCATCCGGCCGCGTGGCGCTGGGTGGATAGCGGAGGTTCAGCACGACGTCCGTCGAGTCGCCGCTGGCCTTCCTCGAATCCGTCATGGACGAGCCGGGCTCAACCGTCATCTTCCGGCCCGAATTCGTCTCGACGAGCACGGGCTCGTCGCTGTTGTTGACGAGGGTGATGGTGGAGCCGCTCAGCGGTGCCGCCTTGGCCAGGACGATGGTGGCATCGTCCGCGTTGTCCGACGAGCCTTCGTGGTTGACGAGCTCAAGAGCGACATCGCCGGGGTGCTGGGAGTCAGCCTCGAAGCCCGCGAGGAGCGCCTCGCCATCGATTGCTGCGGCGATGGCCCTGCGAGCCTTCGCGCAGGAGATGCCTTCGACGCCGAGTACGTACGTGCCGGCCTTCACCTTCTCGCCGTCGACCTTGGTGCCCGCCGGGACAGTGATCGACTTGCCCGTACACGCGTGACCGTGCGCGGGCGTCGCCGATGCCCCTGGCGCGAGCATCAGACTCGCACCACTGGCAAGCATCACTGCCGCGGTTACCCCCGCTGCCATCGTCCGGATCTTCATTCGAGCTCTCCTTGGAAGTGAAGTGGTGGGCCTAGAAGAAGGTGACCCGGCGGGTCGTGATGTCGTAGTAGGCCTGCACGACGCCGACCTTGCCCTTGGCGGTCGCCGCGGCCACGACCTTGCTCATGTTCTGGAACTGGCTGGCTGACTGCTGGGCGTTGGCCCGCACGCCTTCCGTCGGAGTGAACGCCGCAGGCAACGGCTCCAGTGCCGGCTTGATCGAGTTGACGACGCTGTCGACGTAGCCACCCGGCATCGTGTTGGTCCGGATAGATGCCGCCGTGGCGTTGACGGCACCGCAGTGGGTATGGCCGAGGGCGACGACGAGGGAGATGCCGGTGTGCTCGATGGCGTACTCCACGCTGCCCAGCATGTTGGCATCGACGATGTTGCCCGCGTTGCGCAGGATGAACAGGTTCTTGCCGGCGACGTCGAAGAGGTCCTCCGGCACGACCCGGGAGTCGGCGCACGAAAGGATCGCCGCGAATGGCCACTGGCCCGCTTCGGGAGTCTGACCGGGCGGGGCGTAGGTGCGGCGGTCGGACTTGCCGTTCGCCCAGCGGTTGTTGCCGGCGATGAGGCGGTCGATGGCGTCCTGCGGAGAGACGATCACGCCGTCCGGGCGCGGTGCCGCCCAGGCGGGCGTCGAGCCCAGGGCGGTGGCGCCGAAGGCGAGCGCGGATGCGCCTGCGGCACCCAGCATGAACGAGCGACGGCTGATTTCCACGAGGAACTCCTGAGCGGCAGGCGGCGAGGGGTGGAAGCGGGTCGTGATATTCGAGGTCACAATGAGGCAAGGGGGACGGCTTGGCAAGTCAGACCTAGGGTTTTCCCTAGGCAGAGGCCGCGAGGCTCTGCACACGTCCGAACGGCGCTCCGCAGGGTTGTTTTCCGAGGGTAGAAGATTCTAGAATTCATCCATGCCCTTCAGCGTCAAGAACGAGCGTGCCGATGTCGCCCTGCGTGACCTCATGGAGGTCACGGGAGAGGGGATCACTGAGGCGGTCACGCGTGCTCTGGAGGACCGGCTGGCGCGGGCGCGTCTGGACGCGGCGGTTCGGTCCGTCGACATGCGCTGGCATGTCGCCGAGTTCCAGACGACTTGGGCCCATCTGCGCGAGACGGCACATATCAGTGACGACGAGATCATCGGATACGACCGCGACGGGCTGCCGGTGTGAGTGGTGGCCGGCTCGTCGTCGATACGTCGGCACTCGCTGCAATAGCCCTTCATGAACCGGAGTTCGAGAGGCTGCTCGATGCCATTGCTGCGGCAGACGAGGTGTTGATGAGCGCTGGGTCGCTTCAGGAGTTCCTGCTCGTGATGGCGGGACGAGAGGTACGAGGTCACGGTGCCCAGGCGCGTCTTGGGGATGTTGTTGCGGACAGCCGAGATCTCGTTCGCCATCTCGGCATCCGGGTCGTGGAGGTCACGGATGCACTCGCCGTTCTCGGTGCGTTGGGCACTGCGACCTTCCGCGCGGGGCCTGCACGCCTGAACTTCGGCGACGGTTTCGCATATGCGCTGGCACGGGCCCTGTCCTGCCCGCTGCTGTTCGTGGGAAACGACTTCCCGAGTACCGACGTCGCGGTTGCCTCAGTGTGACTCGCGGCTGACGCGCGATCCGGATGAGCCGGTGAGGAAGTCCAGATCGGCGCCGGTGTCTGCCTGCTGGACGTGATCGACGTACAGCCGTTCCCAGCCGCGCACCGGATCGGCGAACCCATCGATCGTCGCGGCGTTCGGGATGCGCATGGCGAGTTCGTCGTCCGCGACGTCGAGGGTGATCGTGCGGTTGGGCACGTCGAGGCTGATGTAGTCGCCGTTCTGCACCAGGGCGAGGGGGCCGCCGGCGGCTGCCTCGGGCACGACATGCAGCACGACCGTGCCATAGGCCGTGCCACTCATGCGCCCGTCGCAGACGCGGACCATATCGCGCACGCCCTGCTCAAGCAGCTTGCGGGGGAGCGGCATGTTCGCCACCTCGGGCATGCCGGGGTAGCCCTTGGGGCCGCAGCCTCGCAGCACGAGCACGGAGTCGGCGTCGACATCCAGATCCGGATCGTCGATGCGTGCGTGCATGTCCTCGATCGTGTCGAAGACGACGGCGCGTCCGCGGTGCACGAGCAGGTGGGGTGATGCAGCCGCCGGCTTGATGAGCGCACCACCGGGGGCGAGGTTGCCGCGCAGGACGGCGATACCCGCATCGGACTGCACAGGCTCGTCGCGCAGGTGGATCACGTCGCGGTCCCACACCTCGGCACCGTCGAGATAGTCGACGAGGGGAAGTCCGGTGACGGTGATGGCATCGGGATCAAGCAGGTCGCGCACCTCGCGCAGCACGGCAAGCAGGCCCCCCGCTCGGTAGAGGTCATCCATCAGGTACGTGCCCGCAGGCTGGAGATTGACGAGCAGCGGGACGTTGGCACCGATGCGATCGAAGTCGTCGATGGTCAGGTCGATGCCGAGTCGCCCGGCAATGGCGAGCAGGTGCACGACGGCGTTGGTGGATCCGCCGATGGCGGCGAGCGTGACGATCGCGTTGTGGAACGAGCCCCTGGTGAGGACGGTGCTGGGGCGTCGGTCTGCGGTGATCAGTTCGACGGCGAGCCGACCGGACGCGTGCGCCCCTTCGAGCAGCCTGCTGTCGGGGGCGGGCGTGCCGGCGAGGCCGGGCAGCACGGTGCCGAGCGCTTCAGCCAGCAGGCCCATCGTCGACGCCGTGCCCATGGTGTTGCAGTGCCCGCGACTGCGGATCATGGACGACTCGGAGCGGGTGAACTCCTCCTGCGAGAGCGTGCCTCCGCGGACCTCCTCGCTGAGCCGCCATACATCGGTGCCGCAGCCGAGGGCGCGACCCTGGAAGGTGCCGGTGAGCATAGGTCCACCGGGGACGACGAGGGCGGGCAGGTCGACCGAGGCCGCGGCCATCAACAGGGAGGGGATGGTCTTGTCGCAGCCGCCGAGCAGTACGACCGCGTCGATGGGGTTGGCTCGCAGCATCTCCTCGGCGGCCATCGCGGCCATATTCCGCCAGAGCATCGCGGTGGGGCGTACCTGCGTCTCACCGAGGGACACGACCGGCAGGTTCAGCGGGATGCCGCCCGCCTCGAGGATGCCGTCGCGGACCGATGCGGCCACCTCGTGGAGGTGCGCGTTGCAGGGGGTGAGGTCGGAGGCCGTGTTGGCGATGGCGATGTGGGGTCGACCGCTGAAGGCGCTGTTCGGCAGACCGCGGCGCATCCAGGCGCGGTGGATGTAGCCGTTGCGGTCGTCGCCGCCGTACCACTGGGCGCTGCGGAGATCCGTCGACCTCGTGTCGTCAGCCATGCGGTCCATTCCCCAAACGAGGATCTACTATCCGAGGGATGAAGCCTACTGAGAACTCGCGATGACCCGCACGCTGCGCGTCGGCATGATCGGCTACGCCTTCATGGGAGCCCTGCACTCGCAGGCCTGGCGCACCCTCAACCATGTCTATGACCTCGGTGCCGAGGTGGAGATGCGCGCCATCTGCGGACGCAACGAGGAGGCGGTGTCCGCGGCGGCCCGCAAGCTCGGCTGGGCCTCCTACGAGACCGACTGGCGCACGCTGATCGCCCGCGACGACATCGACATCGTCGACATCTGCACACCCGGCAGCTCGCACGAGGAGATCGCCGTGGCCGCCCTCGCGGCGGGAAAGCACGTGCTGTGCGAGAAGCCGCTGGCCAACACGGTCGCTGAGGCGGAGCACATGGCAGCGGCAGCAGCCGCGGCGCCAGGGACGTCGATGGTCGGGTTCAGCTACCGGACCGTCCCGGCGATCACGTACGCCCGCGACCTCGTCGCGCAAGGCCGCCTGGGCCGGATCTTCCATGTGCGCGCCGTCTACCTGCAGGACTGGATCGTCGATCCGGAGTTCCCGCTGGTGTGGCGGCTGAAGCGGGAGGAGGCCGGCTCCGGTGCGCT
>CAIVQM010000322.1 GCA_903908025.1 uncultured bacterium | reverse complement strand
CGCGACGTTCGTCTTCTTCCTACTCCCACTGATCCCCGACACAGCGACCTTGCTCGCGTCCAATCCCGATGAGCTGGGTCGCGGACGTCGTGCCATCTACCGCTTCATCTCTCGCGGTTGGGTGGGCTCAGAGCGCCAGCGCCACGTCTTGCACTCTGCAACGATTGTCGTTGCCATCGTCATCATTCCGCTGGCCGTCTCCGTGCACTCGGTATTGGCGTGGGCCTTCGCTCTCGTCAGTCGGCCGGGCTGGCACGAGAGCATCTGGGCTCCCTACTTCGTGATTGCAGCCCTCTACTCCGGCGTCGCTCTGGTCATTCTGGTCGCTGCGGGATTCCGACGTGGCTACCATCTCGAGGCTTTCATCACCAAGAAGCATTTCGTGCGACTCGGATACATCATGGTGGCGCTCGGTGCCCTGTACTTCTACCTGACATTCGCAGACCTGCTCCCCAGCGCCTATGTCGGGGAAACGGGCCCAACTGAGATCGTGTACGGCATGCTGCTGGGAAGCGTCGCGGGCTGGTTCTGGCTCTTCCTCGTCGCTGGCACGATCCTTCCTCTTGTCCTCGTTGCCCTGCCGTGGACCCGGAATATCTGGGGCATCGTCATCGCATCGATCCTCGTCGTCATCGCGATGTGGATCAAGCGCGTGATCATGGTTATCGAGACGTCCGGCTACGACCGTCTGACCAACTCCTTCGGAGAACTCTTCCGGTTCACCTGGGTCTCGATCACCATGACCGTCGCCGGAGCTGCGGCGATTACCTTGCTGCTTATGCTGCTCTTCCGCGTCGTTCCGATGCTGTCGATCGTCGAGATGCAGGAATTGTCCGACGGCACCGATGTGTCCGATGAGGGGTCCGCGTCACCCACGAAGTCTTCGCACGGGCGAGCTGCCGGTGTTGCGGGAGCAGTGATCCTGCTGATGGTGGGAATTGGGGCGGTGGGTGTTACCAATGCGCAACCCGCTCGCGCCGAAACCGTTGCTGCGGTAGTAACGGAGACACTGCCGATCGTGACGGTGACCGCAGTCGAAGCGGGACCGGAGAACACAGTCACTGCCACAATCACCATGAATGGCCAGCCCGTTCCGGGTGTGCAGGTGAACTTCTACGAAAGCACGACGATGTTCGCCCCAGGTGACAATCAGGTTCCGCTCGGAGCGATGTCGACGAATGAAACCGGCATCGCATCCATCAAGTACGTGGCCGCAGTCACGGGACCTCGGACCATCACGGCAACCTACTTCCCGACTGTTTTGGGGGATCCGGTTGTGGGCACGAGCAACCTCGATGTCACGGAGGCTGTCTCCCTTTACCGGCCAACACCACCGCGTCTCCTCGCCACGGCGGGACAAACCCTGGCGCTCATCCTCTTCGGTGTCGTCATCATCGTCTTCGTCATCCTGATCGCCCAGGTCGTGCGGGTGCGGCGAGCTTGTCGCCCCGTAGCAGCCGGAGCGAGCGAACCGGTTCATGGCGCATGACTCCTGAACCAATGGAACCGCGTTCTAGCATGGTGATATGAGCATTCCATTCGTGAATGGCGGTTCCGTTCCACTGATCGGGCTAGGTACCTGGCCCATGGATGATGCCGAGTGCGAGCGGGTGGTGGCGGAGGCCCTGCAGTTGGGCTACCGCCTCGTCGACACTGCATTCGAGTACGGCAACGAGGTCGGTGTGGGGCGAGGTGTCGCCGCTAGCGGGCTGGACCGCGAGGACGTGTTCATCACCACGAAGTTCAACCGTGAGAGTCATTCGGTGGCCGGCGCGGCGTTGGCCTTCGAAGAGGCCGCGCGAAAGGTCGACGTCGAGTACATCGACCTGATGCTCATCCACTGGCCCAACCCGGATCAGGATCGCTACGTCGAGGCGTGGGAGGGCCTGATCGCGCTTCGCGAGCAGG
>CAIVQM010000321.1 GCA_903908025.1 uncultured bacterium | reverse complement strand
TCCGCCAGTTCGGCACCGAGAAGTCACCGGGCTTCAAGGTGTTCGCGGTTTCCGGCCACGTCGTTCGGCCGGGCATCTACGAAGCACCGCTCGGCATCACCATGCGTGAGCTGCTCGACTACGCAGGCGGTGTGCGCAACGGCGGATCGGTCAAGTTCTGGCTGCCGGGTGGGTCGTCCGTCCCGATGCTGACGGCCGACCACCTCGACATCCCGATGACCTACGAGGACATGGCTGCCGCCGGAACGATGCTCGGCACCGGCACGCCGATGCTCTTCGACCAGACCATGAGCGTCGTCAAGGCCGTGACCCGCTGGCTGGAGTTCTACAAGCACGAGTCTTGCGGCAAGTGCACCCCCTGCCGCGAGGGCACCTACTGGATCGCTGGCACGCTCGAGCGCTTCGAGCACGGACACGGCACCGAGTCCGAGGTCGACACCCTTGTCGAGCTTTGCGGCCAGATCGCCGGCCGGTCGTTCTGCGCGCTGGGCGATGCGGCGGCGACGCCCTACCCGGCGGCGCTGAAGTACTTCCGCGACGAGTTCGTCGCGGCGACCACCACGTCCGCCGACGAACAGTTCGACCCGGCGGCTGCCTACGTTTTTGCGGGAGCGGTTGCGCGATGACGATCACGAACAATCCCGGCACCGACGTAGAGGTCTCAGTCGACCTGATCAACGTCGTCATCGACGGCGTCGAGATGGCGGTGCCCAAGGGCACGCTGGTCATCCGCGCCGCCGAGCAGCTCGGCATCGAGATCCCGCGGTTCTGCGACCACCCGCTGCTCGAGCCGGTCGCGGCCTGCCGCGCCTGCCTGATCGAGATCGACGGGATGCCCAAGCCGCAGCCTGCATGCGCGCAGGTGCTCGGCGAGGGAATGAACGTGCACACCCAGCAGTCCTCCGAGGTCGCCCGGCTCGCGCAGGAGGGGGTGATGGAGTTCCTGCTCCTGAACCACCCACTCGACTGCCCGGTGTGCGACAAGGGCGGCGAGTGTCCCCTCCAGAACCAGGCGATGTCCATCGGGCGGCCGGAGAGCCGTTTCGTCGGCGAGAAGCGCGAGTTCGAGAAGCCGATCAACGTCAGCGCTCAGGTGCTGCTCGACCGCGAGCGCTGCGTGTCCTGTGCGCGCTGTACGCGATTCGCGGAGCAGATTGCGGGCGATCCGATGATCGAACTCCTCGAGCGCGGCGCCAAGCAGCAGGTCGGCACGGCGGCCGACCAGCCGTTCGACTCGTACTTCTCCGGCAACACGGTCCAGATCTGCCCGGTCGGGGCGCTCACGAGCGCGTCGTACCGCTTCCGCTCCCGCCCGTTCGACCTGGTGTCCGTCCCGACCACCTGCGAGCACTGCGCTTCGGGTTGCTCGCTGCGCACGGACTACCGCCGGGGCGTCGTCACGCGTCGACTGGCGTGGGACGACACGGATGTCAACGAGGAGTGGAACTGCGACAAGGGTCGCTTCGCCTTCCGCTACCAGTCGCAGGGCCGTGTCGAGTCTCCGCTGATTCGCGAGAACGGCGAACTGCGGGTGGCCTCGTGGTCCGAGGCGATCGAGGTCGCGGCACGTGGGCTGACCGAGGCCGCTGGCAGTGTCGGCGTGCTGATGGGTGGCCGCAGCACGATTGAGGATGCCTACGCCTACGCGCGCTTCGCGCGCACGGTGCTCCGCACCGACAGCATCGACTTCCGGGTGCGGCAGACATCCGACGAGGAGACCGCGTTCCTCGCATCGACTGTCGCGGGCGCGCCGGTCCATGTCTCGTACGACGACCTCGAGAGCGCACCCGTTGTGCTGCTGGTCGCCTTCGAGCCCGAGGACGAGTCGCCGATCGTGTTCCTGCGCCTGCGCAAGGCCACCCGCTCCGGCACCCGCGTGGTGTCGGTCGGTGCCGTCGCAACCAAGGGACTGAAGAAGATGTCCGGCAGCCTTGTCGCATCGCGGCCGGGCTCAGAGGCCGACGCGCTGCGAAGCCTGGACGACGAGACTCGCTCACTGCTCTGCCGGCCCGGTGCCGTGATCATGGTCGGCGAGCGAATCGCAGGCTCCGCCGGTGCAGCTTCTGCCGCGATCGCCCTTGCACATGACACGGGGGCCGCGCTCGCGTGGGTCCCGCGTCGTGCAGGGGAGCGGGGCGCTCTCGATGCTGGTGCGCTTGCCGGGCTGCTTCCTGGTGGTCGTCCACTCACGGATGCAGCTGCACGTGCCGAGGTTGCTGCAGCATGGAACATCGACGCGTCGCAACTTCCTGCTGCTGCCGGACTCTCTGGACTCGATCTTCTCGAGGCGGCCAAGCGTGGCGAGTTCGCCGCTCTGCTCGTCGGCGGGGTCGAACTCAACGACTACACCGACCCGGCGCTGGCGACGGCCGCGATCGAGGCTGCGGGCTTCGTGGTGTCGCTGGAGAACCACCACTCGGCGGTCACCGCACTCGCCGATGTTGTGTTGCCTGTGGGAGTCGTCACGGAGAAGGCGGGCACGTTCCTCGACTGGGAGGGTCGTCCGCGCCCCTTCGGTCAGGTCTTCCGAGATGCGCTCACGTCATCGGATGCGCGGGTGCTGTCGATGATCGCGACCGCGATGGAGATCAGCGTTCCCGCCGACATCACGTCGCTACGTCTCGAGCTGGGTCGACTCGGTCCCTGGATGGGTGCGCGCTCCGCAGCGCCCGACGTCGCCGGTTCCGCAGGCACGTCGGGCACTGTCCTCGCCTCGTGGCGCCAGCTGCTCGACTCGGGCGTGATGCAGGAGGGCGAGCCGCATCTGGCCGCCACTGCTCGCCCGACAGTCGCGCTGGTGTCTGCCGCTACGGCCGCGGGCCTCGGTGACACGGTGACCATCACCGGTCCGGCGGGTTCGGTGACCCTGCCGGTCGCCGTCGGCGATGTCCTCGATGACGTGGTCTGGGTGCCGATGAACTCACCCGGCTGCCACATCCATGCCGACCTCGGCGTCGTTCCCGGCGCATCGGTGCAGATCAGCGCGGGAGGTGCGGCATGACGGGCTCGCAGTTCGGACTGTTCGGCACCGATCCGTGGTGGCTGGTCATCCTCAAGGTCCTCGCCATCTTCGTCATGCTCGTGCTCCTGACGCTGTTCACCATCTGGTGGGAGCGGCGCGTGGTCTCGCGCATGCAGAACCGCATCGGGCCGAACCGCGTCGGGCCGCAGGGCCTGCTCCAGTCGCTGATGGACGGCATCAAACTGGCGCTGAAGGAGGAGATCATCCCGAAGGCCGCGCATCGTGCGGTCTACTGGCTGGCCCCCGTGATCTCGGCGACGATGGCGTTCCTCGCCTTCGCCGTCATCCCCTTCGGCCCGACCGTCTCGATCTTCGGCGTCGAGACCCCACTCCAGCTCACGGACTTCCCGGTATCGGTCCTCTACGTGCTGGCGATCGCGTCAATCGGCATCTACGGCATCGTGCTCGGTGGCTGGTCCTCCGGCTCGACGTATCCGCTGCTCGGCGGCCTGCGATCCAGTGCGCAGATGATCTCCTACGAGATCGCGATGGGACTGTCGTTCGTGGCGGTGTTCCTCTACGCGGGATCGATGTCGACCTCGCAGATCGTCGCTGCGCAGCAGCCGGTCTGGTTCGCGATCATCCTGCTGCCGTCCTTCATCATCTACTGCACGGCCATGGTCGGCGAGACCAACCGCGCGCCCTTCGACCTCCCTGAGGCCGAGGGTGAACTCGTGGGCGGCTTCCACACCGAGTACTCGTCGCTGAAGT
>CAIVQM010000320.1 GCA_903908025.1 uncultured bacterium | reverse complement strand
GCACCAGGGGTCTTCCCCTGGACACCGGTCGTTGGCACGAGTGCGTCGGCCCCCCTCGTCGCCGTCGGCATCGCCAACGTCAATGCGGTGCTGACGGCACGCGGGCTGAGCCCGATCGTCAATGACGGCAGTGCGATGGATGTGCATTCGATCGTCTATGGCTCGGGCTACCGCACCGCGTTCACCGACGTCGTCTATGGCAACAACGACGTCCACGGCCTCGGGGGCTGGGATGCCCTCTCGGGCTACGACATGGTCACCGGTATGGGCGTACCGAACTTCGCCACGCTGAGTGATCTCCTCGTCCAGCAGCTCACGCCGGCTGCACCCTCGGGAGGGGGCACATCAGCACCCGCTGCCCCCTCCACTGTCACTTCGCCGCTCACCCCCGATCCGGTCAAGGTCAACACCGGGCCCTCGGTACCGATTCTCACCCCGCCGACGCTGGCCTACCTCGGACCGGGTGCGCTGGCATCGACGGGTCCGCGCACGGCACAGGCGCCACGGGCGCGAGCGGGTCGCCCTGCCACGCGGACGGCGAGGAATCGGCCGACCATCGCCATGCGCACCAACCAATGGACTGTCCCCGTGGTGCGGGTGCCCGGACACCCCGATGCCATCAGGGTATTGATGCGCGTAGCCGGCGTCTGGGTGTCGCTGGTCCCGGCTCGCATTGCTGGACGCGCGGTAACCCTGCCAGCACTGCGCCTGTCACGGCCGGGTGACTATCCGCTGCGGCTCACCACGCCCAACGGGGTCGTCTACAAGGCAGTGATCCACGTCGACGCACGACGAGGCTAGCGTCCGACCATGCGGCTCAGGCGGTGAGGCCAGCGAAAGCAGCGGCGATCGCGGCCTGGCCGGCCTCCGCGTACTTACCCGGGTCGAGGTTGAGCGGGATGCCCGGACCCTGACGGTCCTCGACGGTTGCGCTGACAACTGTGCCGTCGGGCGAGTCCGCGATCTCAACATCGACCGTGATGGGCAGTTGGTCGGTCGGGGTCAGCCAGATTCCGAGCAGGCGGTACTTCAGCAACTTTCCGCCGGAGCCGGTGACTCCATGGTCGCCGCCCGCGTCGACGGTGAGCCCGGCGGCCGCGAGATTCGCGTGGACAAGCGCCTTGGCCTGCTCAACATCCAGGGTTGTCGTAACGCTGCCTTCGGCTCTGATCGTCATGGGCGGACGCTAGCAGTTCGCCCCCACGCTGAGCTCCCAGGCGACGAGCATTTCAGCGGAAATCGCGGCCGGAAAGTCAGTTTGCCCCGATGTGGAACGTCTCTGTATGACCGTCAACGGCGATGGCCTGCCCGTTGATCATCGCCGCTGCCGGCGAAGCGAGGAACACGCACAGGTCAGCTATCTCCGATGGTCTGACGAAGCGCGGGATCGACTGACCTTGCGTGTACTCATCGCGCACCACCTGCGGGTCGATGCCGCGCATCCCCGCCTCGGCGTCGATGACCCGCGTCATGCGCGGACCTTCAACTGAACCGGGGCAGATCGCATTCGCTCGGACACCGTGTGGACCCAACTCGACCGCGAGGGACTTGGTGAAGCCGATGACGGCCCACTTCGCCGACGCGTAGGGCGTGCGCAGCCCGAATCCGTAGAAGCCGGCTGTCGACGAGATCGAGATGATGCTCCCCGAGCCCTGGGCCTTGAGCAGCGGCACCACCCGGCGGGCGGTGAAGAAGTGGCTGTCGAGGCTGGTCGACAGGCACGCCCGCCATTCGTCGACCGAAACGTCTTCCACCAGGGCCGTGGGTCCTGCAGTACCGGCGTTGTTCACCAACACATCGATGCCACCCCACGCGGCGACCGCGCCGTCGATCCACGCATCCACCTCATCGGGTTGCGAGACATCTGCCTGCACGGCGAAGAGGCCGGGGTCGCCCTGCTGCGCCGCCGCCACCGCGCTCGCATCCATGTCCGCGACACTCACGAGCGCTCCACCGGCTCGGAAAGCCGCCGCGATCGCCGCGCCTATCCCGGACGCACCGGCCGTGACCAGAACGCGCAGGGGGTCGGTCACGGGCTGCTCACATCACGATGCATCCAGCGAGCGTATGACAGCCACGTGCCGCAGTGGGCCAATCCCGCTGTTCTTCTAGGCTTCCTAGACACGACATGTCGAGACCCTCGCCTGCTCATGTGGATGCGACCGAATCATCCTGTGCGGATTGCGATATCGGCAGAGTCGTTCCTCCCGCGGACGAATGGGGTCGCGAACTCCGTGGCCCATGTGGCTCGGTCCCTGCGCCTCATGGGCCATCAGTGCCTGATCATCGCGCCCGATACCTTCCCGCACCGCGACTTCGAGGGCATACCCGTTCACCGCGTTCGATCCGTGCAGATACCGGGCGTGCATGACGTAGACATCGCCGTCACGAGTTCGGCCCGGCTCAGTGCGGAACTCGAGGCGTTCGCGCCCGATGTCGTGCATCTGGCATCGCCCTTCGTCCTCGGTCGGCAGGTCCTCGCAGCAGCGCGCGCATGCCGGATCCCCACCGTGGCCGTCTACCAAACCCACGTGGCTGGCTTCGCCCATCACTATGGGCTGTCGGGCGTCTCGTTCCTCGCCGACTCCGTCGTGCGCAGCGTGCATCGCGCCGCCGATCTCACGCTGGCGCCGTCCCGCCAGTGCGTCGACTACCTAGCCGGCCTTGGTGTGCAGGGAATCCGGCTGTGGGGCCGCGGCGTGGACCACGACCGCTTCTCGCCCACTCGCCGCTCGCGTGCGCTACGAGAGCGATGGAGCCCGGACGGCCGCCCCGTGGTGGGCTTCGTCGGCCGACTCGCGCCCGAGAAGGGCGTGCACATGCTCGCCGGGTTGGCCGCCTCAGGCGATGTCCGAATCGTCATCGTCGGGGACGGGCCGATGCGAGCGCAACTGGGTCGGCTCATGCCGCGGGCGCTCTTCACGGATCGACTCCTCGGCGAGGACCTGGTGACCGCGGTCG
>CAIVQM010000319.1 GCA_903908025.1 uncultured bacterium | reverse complement strand
TGGGCCTGCTCGCGGTGACCTTCGTGCTGGCAATCGCGTGGGCCTACCTGTTCTATGTTCCACACTCACTAGTTGCGTCAGCGGTGGCCCTGACCGCGTGTGCAGCCCTTACGATCGTGCCCGTGCTGCTGGCCTTTGCCGAGCGACCCTGGCTGGGCTGGATCCTGGTGCCCTACGGGATCTGGCTGGTCATCGCGACGTCGCTGTCCTGGGGTTACGTGGCCCTCGCGCGCTGATCACCAACGCGCGGCGCTCACCTGCTGCCACCGACCGAGCGACTCGCGCGCCAACTCATGATTGCGAATCGCGACAGCCCCGACATGAGTGACACGGCACTCGCAAACGACCCGACGCTGAGGATCGAGGCCGCCGATCCGACACTTCCGATGCTGAGGACCGAACCGACGGATCCGATGGACAGCAGTGAGTTCCTCGAGCCGATGCAGAGCATCGAGTTGCTCGAGCGGTAGCTCCACTGGGAACTGATGGTCTGCAGGTCTGTCGACATGTCGCCCAGCCTGCCACCGTCGCGGATGTGATGCCGCCCGACTGGTCGGCTAGCGTCGGCCACGTGAGCACACCCCCCTTCATCGACCTGCCGCCCGGCGTCACGATCGAGCGCTGGCCCGCGCGTGGCACGGAGCGTGCCGTCATGCACACGGGCCTCGTCGCCAACCGGCCGTGGGCGTTGCTGGTTCCAGGCTTCACGGGCAGCAAGGAGGACTTCATCGCCGTGCTGCCGCTGCTCGCGGAGGCCGGAGTCGGGGCCGTGTCGTTCGACCAGTTGGGTCAGAACGAGTCCGGCGGTTCGGCCGACGCGGGCGACTACGCGCTGCCACTACTTGCCGCCGATGTCGCGGTGATCGCTGACACGGTGGCAGAGCGATTCGGATTGGCGTCCCCTCATCTGCTCGGGCATTCGTTCGGAGGACTGGTCGTGCAGGAGGCCGTAGCCACCGGGATGATCCGGCCGGCGTCACTCACGCTGTTCTGCACGGGTCCTGGCGCGCTGCCACGCGAACGGTGGGGCGCCGTGCCCGACCTGGTTGCGGCCCTTGAGCATTCTGACCTCGCGGAGATCTGGCGCATCATGCACGAGATGGACGAGGCCGAGGAGACAGTGCCGCCGCCAGCGGACGTGGCCGCCTTCCTGGAGCGGCGCTGGCATGCCAACAGCTCCGTGCAGTTGCGCGAGTTTGCGCTGCTGCTCATGCACCAGCCGCGGCTGACCGGGCGGCTGCGGCCGGCGATCGCCGATATCCCGACGACCGTGATGTGGGGCGAGGACGATGACGCCTGGCCCGTCGAGATACAGGCGGACATGGCGGCAGAACTCGGGGTGACGTCGGTGGAACTGCCGGGCGTGGGGCACTCGCCGAATGCGCAGGACCCGCAGGCGATGGTCGATGCGCTACTGCGTGCCTGGGGTCGGTGATGGGCTCGCGAACGGGCTCGGCGAGGTGCTGGCCGAGGGAGTGGGCTTCGGCTCCGTCAGCGGGGTGATCGTCGCCTTGCGCTTGCGATCGAGCAGGACGATCCACAACTGACCGGGCTTGAAGGGCATGACGGTGCCGTCGTCGAGGGTGAATGTGGTGCCATCCTTTGCGGTCGGTCGAGTCCACGTCACCTCCCATGCGAGCCCATCGCGCATGACGACTGCCTTGCCGGTGCCGATGGTCTCCGCGTGCGGGGTGTTGCCGCCGCCCTTGTCGAAATACACCGATGGCTCCTGCCGCACGTACTGGATGACGACGGTTGCGGCGTTCTGGCCAAGGTCGGTCTCCTCAGCCCGGGCTCGCGCACCATTGAGCGAGACGCCGTACAGGCCGCTCTTTCGGCTGTAGGTGAAGCCGGCGGAGCTGTAGCCCCACTTCATGGTCGCCGATTTCGCGACCAGTCCGCCCGTGGGCACGGCCTCATCGAACACGAAGCCCATGTCATGCTCGAGCGTCGCCTTGGGTGCGCGCTTCAGTCCGACCCGTCCGTCGAGGTAGTAGTTGTACGGCGCACGACGGCTGTTGTCGCGGCTGTAGCCCTCAGCACCCTTGTTGGGCGAGATGTCGTGGAACGGTGCTGCATCGAGCACCGGCCACATCTTTCGCTGTGCGCCCGAGAAGCCGAACGCGGGCCGGTCGTACTGCGCGAGCAGGTCGATGTCGGTGATCCGTGCCGACCGGACCGGACCGATGCGCTGTGGGATGTTCCCGGCGAAGACGGCAGCGATGCGCGTGATGCCGTACTCAACCTCCTCCACGTAGACGACGTCGGCCCGGTTGAGACCGGCGTGCGGCTGCGCGTACTGCGTGTTGTCGAGCTTGACGACGAGGACCGGCTTCGCCTCGGTGCCGGGCATGCCGTCGAGCGGGGACAGGTACGTGGGGGTCGGGGTGGGAGTCGGGGTGGGTGTGGGGGACGGGCTGGGGGAGGTCGACGGTGACGGTGGCGGCGCTGCGGTAACGGCCGGCGCGGCACTCGTGGTCTCGATGGCGGCTGGTGTGGAGGTAGTGCAGCCCGCCAGGAGACCGGCCGCTGCCACGGTGACAACACACCCCAGTGCCGTCATCCTTCGTGCGCTCGTCATTCGGGCAGCGTATGCGGCGCGCGGCTGCCGCCGGGCCCCTGCGGGGCGTGTCCGGCCACGGGCTGGTGGACCCGCGCCCGGACCGGCGCACGCCCCGGCAATCCCGTGGAGGAAACGATCCGTTTCCATGGGGAGTGGTGGTTGACGGTGGAGGGAAATGGGGTACAGTGGCGTCACTTGGAGAAACCAGGGTTACTCGTGGGGCGGGTCGGGGAGGTGGGGCGGATGTTTCTAGGATTCCTGGGCACCCATACGCCGCGCCTGGACGACAAGGGCCGCCTCGTCCTGCCGGCGAAGTTCCGTGAGGGGCTGGCCGGCGGACTGGTACTGACCAAGGGGCAGGACCGTTCGGTTGCCGTCTGGCCGGCGGCGGAATTCGCGGCCTATGCCGAGCGGTTGAACGAAGCCTCCCGTTCCAACCCCAAGGTGCAGGCCTACCAGCGCGTGCTGTTCTCCGAGGCATCGGACCAGATCCCGGACCGGCAGGGCCGGATCACGGTGCCAACGGCGCTGCGTGAGTACGCCGGCCTAGACCGCGACGTCGTCGTCGTGGGCAAGAACACCACTGCCGAGATCTGGGACGCGACCGCCTGGGCCGCCTACCTGCACGACCAGGAGGAGGCCTTCTCGGGCCTCAGCGAGGAGGTGTTCCCGGGCATCTGATCTGTCGGCGCTCGAACCGCGCGGTGAGGTCTCCTCCCGCTCCTCGCATCGCTCCTGACACCACTTCCCCGGTGCCAGGGCCCGCTGGAAACAGCGGGCGGGGACCTGGCCACACGGCCGCAGCACCGGCAAGGACCCGCTCACCACACCCGCTCACCACACCGACTCATCACACCCACCCGCGACCTTCACTGAAGGGGGACCGATGAACACCCTGATCCAGGCCGACCAGCCCGTACGCAGCGTGCTGCGTTCCACTGGCGTTCTCGGCCTCTCGTTGGCGCTCACGATCGGCGTCCTCGTCGCGCTGGCGTCCGTCGTGGATATCTGGGCCTGACGACATGTCCGCATCGACCCGTCACGTTCCCGTCCTGCGGGATCGCGTGATCGCACTGCTCGCACCGGCGCTCGAGACGCCAGGCGCTGTGCTGGTCGATGCCACGCTCGGACTCGGCGGCCACGCCGAGCACGCGCTCACCGTCTTTCCCGCGCTTCAGCTCATCGGCCTTGATCGCGACCCGGAGGCGCTGCGCCTGTCCGGTGAGCGACTTGCGCCGTTCGGGGAGCGCGTCACCCTCGTGCACGCCGTGTATGACGAACTCCCTGAGGTGCTGGCCGAACTCGGCTACGCCCGGGTGCAGGGAATCCTGTTCGACCTCGGAGTGTCATCCATGCAGCTTGACGAGGCGGATCGCGGCTTCGCGTACTCGCAGGATGCCCCGCTTGACATGCGGATGGACCCCACGACGGGCGCCACGGCCGCCGATGTCCTCAACACGTACCCGGCCGCAGATCTGGCACGCATCCTGCGTCAGTACGGCGAGGAGAAGTTCGCCAGCCGCATCGCCTCACGCATCGTGGCCGAGCGCGCGGTGACGCCGTTCACCACATCCGCGCGCCTCGTCGACGTGATCCGCACATCGATCCCGGCAGCTGCGAGGCGCACCGGCGGCAATCCCGCCAAGCGCACGTTCCAGGCGCTGCGCATTGAGGTGAACGGTGAGCTGGACGCACTGCGTGGCGCGATTCCTGCGGCACTTAACGCGCTGGCCGTCGGTGGGCGCATCGTGGTGATGTCGTACCAGTCACTCGAGGATCGCATCGTCAAGCACGCTCTCGCGGTTGGTGCCCATCCGGACGTGCCGGCCGGGCTTCCGATCATCCCCGACTCCATGAAGCCGTGGCTGCGCCTGATCACGCGCGGTGCCGAGCTGGCGGGCGAGGACGAGATCGCAGAGAACCCACGGGCGGCATCCGTTCGGGTCCGCGCGGCCGAGCGACTGGCGGTGGCGGCATGAGCGCCACTGCTCGCAAGCACGAGCACGTCGAGCCCACCGAGTCGGTCCAGGCGAACGAGCTCCATGAGGCGGCCGATCCGATCGGCATCGATGCCGGCACCGAATATGCAACTCGCGGAGCCCGGGGACTGCGCCATGCCCGCCCGCACCTGCGGATGGTGTCTCCGCTGCGTCCCGAGAGGGCCAGTCGCGGTGTATTCGCACTTGTCGTGACCGGTCTGCTCGTTGCCGGGATGGTCGTCATCCTCGTGATCAATACGTCGCTTGCACAGGGCGCATTCACTATCAGCGAGCTGCAGGCAGAGCAGGCGACGCTCACCCAGCAGGAGCAGGCCCTCGGTGAGGCGGTTGCGGCAGCGGCGGCTCCCGAGTCCCTTGAGCAGCAGGCGCGCGCACTCGGGATGGTGCCGAGCGAGAATCCCGTCTTCCTGAGCGTTCCCAGTGGCCGGATCCTCGGCAAGCCGAAGCCAGCGGGTGGCGCGACTGCGTCGATCCCACGCTTACTGACTCCGGCCGACGCGACCGTCGCGGAAGCCGTCAACAACGCATCGGTCGGCACCGACCTGCCGGTGGCGCCGGGTCCCGGGTACGACCCGGCCGCAGTAGATGCCGCTGCTGCCCAGGCCGCCGCGGCGAATGCGGATGCCGTGGCAGCGGAGCAGCAGGTCGCCGAAGCGGCTGCCGCGAAGAACGTCAAGAAGCCAAAGAATCCCAATGCGGAGAACAACCTCTGGCAGGACTCCACGGTGCTGGACCAGACCGGGAAGGTCTCAACCGGCGACGCCGGTCTCCTCGCGGTGCCGGTGCCGTGACGGCGACACCGCCGGATCGCTGTCGGCAACATGAGCAGGCGGCATGACGCGTACTGCACCCACCAGGCCCCGGCCCACGGCTCCCGTCAGCGGAGCGGGACGGGGCTCTGCACGTCCCCGTCGCAACTCGCTCATGATGGCCGACCCCCGCAAGCGGGGCACGATCCTGCTGATCGGGACCGGTCTCGTGCTCACCCTCTTCGGCGCCCGGCTGGTCGAACTCCAGGCCGTGCGCGGTGAGGCCCTCGCCTCTGCAGCGCTGGACCAGCGCCTACGCACGACGGAGATCCCCGCCCAGCGTGGCGCCATCCTCGACAGCAGCGGCGAAGCGCTCGCGGTGACGATGGAGGCGCGCAACCTGACGGCCGACCAGACCCTGGTGACGGACCCCGTGGCCGTGGCGGCCGAGTTGAGCCCGATCCTCGGTGCCGACCCGGAGGTCCTGTCAGAGCGACTGACCGGCGACCGACGCTTCATCTATGTCGCGAAGGGGCTGACCCCCGAGACATGGGATCGCATCTCCGCACTCCGGCTGCCGGGCATCTTCAGCGAGGGGACCACCCGGCGGATCTATCCTGCTGGTGATCTGGCGGCGAACGTGGTCGGCTTCGTGGGCAGCGATGGCAAGGGCCTCGGCGGCATGGAGTATGCGTTCCAGACGGAGTTGGCGGGTGCTGCGGGGACGCAGACGTCTGAGCATGGCCCCGGTGGCCGCGTCATCCCGACGGGGGCCAACTCCGTGACCGATGCGCAGGCCGGCACGACCGTCCAGCTGACGATCGATCGCGATATCCAGTACCTCGCCCAGCAGGCGCTTGCGGAGAAGGTCGCACAGGCGCACGCCGACAGCGGGACGCTCGTCGTGATGGATCCGACGACGGGGGAGATCCTCGCACTTGCGACGGCCCCGACCTTCGACCCGAACATGCCGGCGTCAGGCTCGGATGCCGACCGCGGGAACCGTGCACTGACGGATGTGTTCGAGCCTGGCTCGACCAGCAAGCTCATGACGCTCGCCGCCGTCATCAACGAGGGCAAGGCCAATCCGTACTCGGCGTTCACGGTCCCGGGTGAGTTGACCCGCGGCGGCAAGGCGTTCCACGATCACAATGCGCACGGCACACTGCACCTGACACTCGCCGGCATCATGGCTGAGTCGAGCAACATCGGGACGATCCTCGCGTCCGAGCGCATCGGTGGCCGCAAGTTCTCGACCTACCTGAAGAAGTTCGGTATCGGACAGCCGACGGGACTGCACTTCCCCGGAGAGTCATCCGGCTCCGTGCCTGCCCATGGTGACTGGTCGGCGACCTCGTTCCCGACGATTGCCTTCGGTCAAGGTCTCAGTGTCAATGCGGTGCAGTCGGCAAGTGTGTTCGCGACGATTGCGAACGATGGCGTGCGGATGCAGCCGACCCTGGTGAAGCAGGTGTCGCATGCCGACGGGACCGTCGATCCACCTGTCGCTCCCGCTTCCACGCGGGTCGTGAGCGCGGCCACCGCCAAGCAGGTTCGGGCCATGCTCGAGATGGTCGTCGGTCCTGGGGGAACGGCTCCGATGGCGGCGATCCCCGGCTACCGCGTCGGTGGCAAGACCGGTACGGCGCAGATGTTCAAGGAGAGCTGCCACTGCTACAGCGGTGTCGTCGCCTCATTCATCGGGATGGCGCCGGCCGATGCGCCCAAGCTCGTCGTGGCCGTTTCCATCGTGAACCCGCGGGTGGGTCGATTCGGTGGCGAGCTCGGCGGCCCGGTGTTCAAGCGCGTCATGACATACGCCCTGCAGGCCCGGCAGATCCCGCCGACGCAGACGTCAGCACCCCGGCTTCCGCTTACGTTCGGCGGGTAGTGCCATGGCATCGGCGATCCGGCCGAGGCCGCGGCCCGTGCCCTTGGCCGAGGTGTTGCCCGATGCAGTGATCGACGTGGCCGATGCTGCGACGACCGTCACCGGACTGACCCTTGACTCTCGGACGGTGCAACCCGGTGATCTGTATGCGGCCCTTCCCGGCCATCAGACCCATGGGGCCCGGTTCGCCGAGATGGCGGTGGCCGCTGGGGCCGTGGCGATCCTCACAGACGCCGACGGTGCCATGTCGTGCGATGGCGTAGGGGTCCCCGTGGTGGTGATCGAGCGTCCCCGCGAGCGCCTCGGCGAGATCGCTGCCAGGGTCTACGGCGACCCGGCCGCGGACCTGCAACTGATCGGGATCACCGGCACCAACGGAAAGACGACGGTGGCCGCCATGGTCGAGTCGGGGCTCCGGGCGGCGGGCCTGGTCACCGGGATCATCGGGACCATGGGTGTTCAGGTCGCCGGCCTGCACCATCCCGGTGCACGGACGACACCTGAGGCGCCGGACCTGCACGCGATCCTCGGCGTCATGCGCGATGCCGGCGTCGACAGCGTCGTGATGGAGGTAAGCAGCATCGCCATCGAGGAGTGTCGGGTTGACGAGGTGCGCTACGACGTGGCCGCTTTCACGAACCTGACCCAGGACCACCTTGACTACCACCAGACCATGGAGACGTACTTCGCGGCGAAAGCGCGACTGTTCACGCCCGATCGAGCGGATGTCGCGATCATCGGTATCGATGACACGTGGGGGCAGCGACTCGCACGGGTCGTCGAGATCCCGATGCAGACATGGTCACTCCTGGACGCGCAGGCAAACTGGCATGTCGCCCGCGAGGGCGGGCAGGTCGTCGTCGTCGATCCGGACGGCCAGCGCCAGCCGATCGTCGTTCCCATGGCGGGATCATTCAACGTGGCTAACGCCCTGTGCGCCTACGCCATCCTGCGAACTGCAGGAGTGTCCGGTGCAGATGCCGCTGCGGGCATCGCCGAGACGGGTGTCCCGGGCCGGATGCAGATCGTTGGCGACATCGCCGGAGTCCGGGGCATCGTCGACTATGCGCACTCGCCCGATGCGATCGAGCGGGTGCTGCGCACCGCCCGCGATGAGGCGACCGGCCGGGTGATCGTCGTCCTCGGTGCTGGTGGCGACCGCGACCGCGCCAAGCGTCCCCTGATGGGGAGACTGGCGGCGCGTCTGGCCGACGTGTTCGTCATCACCGACGACAATCCCCGATCAGAGGACCCCGCGGGCATCCGCTCGGCCGTCGGCGAGGGAGCCCTGCTGGTGGCGCCGGGCGAGCGTGCCGAGGTCCACGAGGTGGCCGACCGGGGCGTGGCCATTACGGTGGCAGTTGGGCTGGCCGAGGCAGGAGACATGGTGTTGGTTCTGGGCAAGGGGCACGAGCAGGGTCAGGAGACGGCCGGCGTCGTCAGTCCCTTCGACGATGCCAGCACCCTGCGTGTCGCTCTCGAGGGCAGGTTCGCCGGGTGATCCTGACCGTCGGCGAGATCGTCGATGCCGTATCGGGCGATGCGAGTTCAGTGGACCGCAGCCTGATCGTGAGTGCGTACGGCGTCGACTCGCGCGCCGTCATCCCCGGCAGCCTCTATGTCGCGATCCGGGGCGAGCGGGTCGATGGCCACGACTACGCGGTTGCGGCGCTAGCTGCCGGTGCCGTCGCCATCCTGTCGGCGCGTCCGCTGTCCGATGAATCGGGCCGCCCGCTGCCCTGCGTCGTCGTCGACGATCCGGTCCTGGCACTGGGGCGTCTTGCCGCATGGGTCCGACGGGACAAGCTGACGTGCTCCGTCGTCGCGATCACCGGCTCGAGCGGCAAGACGAGCACCAAGGACCTTGTCGCAGCGGTCCTGACATGCGTTGGCGAAACGGTCAGCCCAGCAGGATCCTTCAATACCGAGGTCGGCCTGCCGCTGACCATCCTGTCGGCCGACGAGCAGACTCGATTCCTCGTGCTGGAGATGGGGATGCGCGGCGAAGGGCACATCTCGTACCTGGTCGAACTGGCGCGGCCGGATGTCGGCCTGATCGTCAACGTGGGCTCGGCGCATCTGGGGATGCTGGGTACACGCGAGGCAATCGCTCGGGCGAAGGGTGAGCTCGTCACCGGCCTCTCCAGCGAAGGCACGGCAGTCCTGAACGGCGACGACCCGCTTGTGCGTGCGATGGCGACCACGACTCCGGCGCGCGTCGTGACCTTCGGGGAGTCGGCCAGCGCGGATGTCCGTGCGACGGATATTCGGCTGGACGAGATGGCACGTCCCGAGTTCACCCTGACCGACAATCGAAGCCTCGAGGCACAGTCGGTGGCACTGCAGTTCAGTGGCGAGCACTACGTGTCCAACGCCCTCGCGGCGGCTGCTGTGGCCCTGAGCCTCGGGGCATCGCTGGAGCAGGTCGCCGACGGATTGAGGTCGGCGGTCCCGCTGAGCCGTTGGCGGATGGAGGTGCACGTTGCACCCGCCGGATACACGGTTATCAACGACGCCTATAACGCCAACCCGGAGTCGATGCGCGCTGCGCTCAAGACGCTGGCAGCGATGGCGGCCGGGCGGCGCACGTGGGCAGTCCTTGGGGAAATGCGCGAGCTGGGCGACTCATCGGTCGATGAGCATGACGCCATCGGCCGACTCGCCGTCCGGCTCGACATCTCGCGGCTGCTCTGCGTGGGCGAGGGCACGCGAGTCATGCACCTGGGTGCGAGTAACGAAGGCTCCTGGGGCGAGGAGTCGGCGCACGTCCCGGATGTGGACGCCGCGATCGCACACCTGCGCGCCCACGTGCGACCTGATGACGTCGTCTTGGTCAAGGCCTCGCGCAGCGTGGGCCTTGAGCGGGTCGCCGAGGCCCTCCTGGCCGATCCTGCGCCGGGCGAAGGGAGCGCGGCATGAGGCTTGTCGGCATCGCCGCAGCGGTCGCAGCGCTCGTGTCACTCATTGGCACGCCGCTGCTCATCAAGATCCTCGCGCGCCACGGATACGCCCAGGCCATCCGCGCATCCGCTGACGGCATCGCCTACCCCGACCACGAGAGCAAGCGCGGCACGCCGTCGATGGGGGGCGTCGCGATCCTCATCGCGATCCTGGCCGGCTATTTCGTCACACATCTGGTCGTCTGGCGTCCGGTTACTGCGGCCGGTCTGCTCATCCTGTTCCTGATGCTGGGTCTGGGCCTCGTAGGTGTCGCCGACGACTACCTCAAGATCTTCAAGCAGCGGAGCACCGGGCTGAGGGCGCGCACGAAGATCATCGGCCAGGCCGTGGTGGCGTTCGCATTTGCCTACCTGTCGTTGCAGTTCCCCAACTCCGACGGCGTTACGCCGGCCTCTCTGGCAGTCTCGTTCCTCCGCGACACGGCCATCGTGCTGCCGGTGGGACTGTTCCTGCTGTGGATCTGGTTCCTCATCACGGCGACGACGAACGGCGTGAACCTGACCGACGGCCTCGATGGTCTGGCCACGGGAGCCGCCTTCGCGTCGTTCCTTGCCTACGTGTTCATCGGTATCTGGCAGTACGGCCAGAGTTGCTTCATCGAGGCGACGTCCTTCTGTTACATGACGGCCAATCCCATCGACCTGTCTATCGTGGCGGCCGCTGCCGCGGGCGCGACGTTCGGCTTCCTATGGTGGAACACGGCGCCAGCCCGCATCTTCATGGGAGATACCGGATCGTTGGCCCTGGGCGGGGGGATTGCGGGACTGGCTGTGTTCACCCGCACCGAACTCCTGCTCCCGCTCATCGCCGGACTCTTTCTCATCACCACCGTCTCGGTCATCCTGCAGGTCGGATCCTTCAAGCTCACGGGTCGACGCATCTTCCGGATGGCACCGCTGCACCACCACTTCGAGATGATGGGGTGGCCCGAGATCCAGATCGTCGTGCGATTCTGGATCGTGCAGGGCCTGTGCATCGGTGCTGGTCTGACGCTGTTCTACGCGGAGTGGGTCAGCGCGTGACGCCGACCGTCT
>CAIVQM010000318.1 GCA_903908025.1 uncultured bacterium | reverse complement strand
TCCGAGTCGCGCCTTATCGACCTTGCCCATGGCATTGCGAGGAAGGGCGTCGACGAGGACGACGGTCCGGGGTCGCTTGTAGGCCGAGAGGGTGGTTGCGACATGTGCGATGAGGTCGGACTCGCCGACACCCGCGGACACCACATAGGCGACGATCCGCTCGCCCAGGTCGTCGTCGGGCTCGCCGACGACTGCTGCCTCCAGCACGGCGGGGTGTGACAGCAGGGCATCCTCGACCTCGCCGGCACCGATCCGGTAGCCACCGCTCTTGATCAGGTCGGTGCTTGCCCGCCCGACGATGCGGTGCACGCCATCAGCGTCCACCGTGGCGATGTCTCCGGTCCGGAACCAGCCATCCGCAGTTACGGTGGCCTCGGTCGCATCCGGGCGGTTCAGGTAGCCGGTGAAGACGGACGTACCCGTGACCTGCAGCTCGCCGAACTCGCCGGTCGCTGTCGGTGCGCCGGTGTCGTCGACGATGCGGGCCCGGACGTCCGCCAACGGTCGGCCGACCGAGCCGCGTATCCGCGGATCGGCGACGCGCGCGCTCAGCGTGATCAGGGTCTCGGTCATTCCGTAGCGCTCGATGGGCGGCTGCCCTGCGAGGGCACGTAGTGCATCGAAGACCGGGCCGGGCAGTGCGGCGCTGCCCGACACCAGCAGGCGAGCGCCGACGAGCGCACGTGCAGCATCGGCATCGCGCGCGATGCGCGACCACACGGTGGGCACGCCGAAGTACAGGGAGCCGCGTGCCGCTGCATACGCCGCCGGTGTGGGCCGTCCGGTGTGGACGAGTCCCGAGCCCGTGATGAGTGGGCCGAGGACACCGAGGACGAGTCCGTGCACGTGGTGCAGGGGTAGGCCATGGACGAGAACGTCGTCGGGAGTCCAGTCCCATGCATCGGCCAGGCCGCTGACGCAGGACCTGATTGCATCGAGTCGGATCGGGACACCCTTGGGAGGGCCGGTGGTCCCGCTCGTGTAGAGAACGAGCGCTGCATCACCGCGCGGGACCGTGTCATTGCCCGGCAGTGCCCATGTGGTTCCGCCCTCGGCCAGCAGCCCGGCGCCGGAGTCTGCGAGCACGTGCTCGCGCTCGCGCTGGCCGGCATCGGGGCTGAGGGGGACGACGGGGACCCCGGCCTCTAGCGCGGCAACGATGGTGATGACCGTTGTCATCGTTGCGTCGGCCACGACGGCGAGCGTCGGTGCCCCGTCGAGGATCCGAGCCGCCTCCTGCACTCGGCCGAGGAACTCATCGCGGGGCAGCGTCTCGTCGGTGATGGTGATCGCGCCGCCGGGTGCCCAGTCCACCCGCTGACCGTATCGCCGCATGTCTACGGGGGGATGGGGTCGCGGGGACGTATCGTCGCGGCGTGACCTCGGACCGCTACGGCAAGGACGTGCTTGCGCACGATCCGCGTGCCGCCGGGCCGAAAGTGCCCACGGTCGACGCCGTCAACGGACTGGTCGTCGAATGCGCCCGCACGGGCTGGTGCGGTGCGGTCGTCGGCTGGCAGAAGGGCGCCGACGGCTGGGCCGTGATGCTCGAGGACAGGCACGGAACGCGGCGGCCCTTCGCTCTCGGGCCATCCTTCCTGATCGACGGCGACCTGGTGACCCTCGCGCGGCCGCGTGCGGCGGCCGCCGCGCCTGCACCCGCACGCACCGCGTCGGGCTCTGTTGCGGTGTCGCAGCAGCGGGCGCGCACCGCGAGGGCGTCGCGCATCTGGGTCGAAGGTCGGCACGACGCGGAGCTCATCGAGCGCGTGTGGGGCGCCGACCTGCGGGTCGAGGGTGTCGTGGTGGAGGAGTTGGGCGGGGTCGATGAGCTGCCTGGTCGGGCCCGCGATTACCGGCCGGGCGACGGCCGACGAATCGGCGTGCTGGTCGACCACCTCGTTCCTGGATCGAAGGAGACGCGCATTGCCGAATCGGTGATGCAGGAGTGGGCGGGTGATGTCATCGTCCTCGGGCATCCCTATGTCGATGTCTGGCAGGCCGTCCGTCCGCAGGTGATCGGCATCGACGCATGGCCGGTGATTCCGCGCGGCATGCCATGGAAGGAGGGCATCTGCGAAGCCCTCGGCTGGGGGAGCGACACCGGGCTGGCCTGGCGTCGGCTGCTGGAGCAGGTCCGCGACTACACCGATCTTGAGCCGTCACTGCTCGGGCGCGTCGAGGAACTCATCGACTTCGTCACGACCGAGTAGGCCGCAGGCGCACACCGTGGTTCAGCGGCCCGCGGGTATTCGATCCGATGCAGTGCTGCCGGGCCCGGTCGAGACCGGAATCGGCGCATCCGCCGCTCCGACAGTCGGCTGGGCCATGGAAAGGGCGGCGCTGTCCATGGCGACGATGGGCGTGTTGGCGACTCCCGACCAGATCGCCAGCGCGATCTCGTGGCTCGGCAGTGATGAATCGATGAACGTCAACGGCGCGGTACTGCTCTCGGACGGCGGCTGGTCATCCGCCTGAGCGGATAGGTTGAGCAGATGGTCACCGAGTCCGCGCACGTTGTCATCGTTGGCAGTGGCATGGGCGGCGGCACACTCGCATGGGGGCTGGCCCAGCGCGGCATCGACACCCTCGTGCTCGAGCGCGGCGACGTCCTGCCGCGTGAGGCGCAGAACTGGTCGCCGGAGGCGGTATTCGTCGAGAAGCGCTACAAGCCCGCCGAGACCTGGCTCGACGACGAGGGCGGCGAGTTCCATCCGGGCGTGCACTACGTGGTGGGTGGGAACACCAAGGTCTACGGCGCCAGCCTGCCGCGACTGCGTGAGCGTGACTTCGGCGAGCGGGTCTACCCTTCCGGGGTCTCCCCGGCCTGGCCGTTCACATACGCCGATCTCGAGCAGTACTACGGGCAGGCGGAGTCCCTCTACCGCGTGCACGGCTCGGTTGGCGAGGATCCGTCCGAGCCCTGGCGCAGCAGCCCCTACCCGTATGGGCCGATGCCGCACGAGCCCTACGTCGCTGAGACCATGCTGCGGCTCGAGGCCCAGGGCCTGCATCCGTTCAGCACCTCGATGGGCATCGACCTGCGGCCGGGTGGCACGTGCATCCGCTGCCAGACCTGCGACGGCTTCCCCTGCCGGCTGGGCGCCAAGTCCGATGCGGAGACGTGCGCCCTCGGGCCGGCGCTCGCGGGTGGCAGCGTGCGGCTCCTGACGGGGGCTCGTATCCGCTCGGTCGAGGTCGGCGACGACGGCCGAATCGTGCGACTCCACGGCGACGTCGATGGCGAGCCACTCGAGGTGTCCGGCGGATCCTTCGTGCTGGCCGCCGGGGCAGCGAACTCGGTCGCGATCCTGCTTGCCAGCCGCTCGGATCGGTTCCCCACCGGGGTCTCGAACTCCAGTGGGCTGCTGGGGCGCAACTACATGGTGCACAACAACACGCACATCGCTGCGATCGATCCGCGCCGACGCAACGATGTGGTGTTCCAGAAGACGATGGCCGTCAACGACTACTACGAGGATCTGGGTGACGGGTATCCCGGAGGCACCATTCAGCTCATCGGCAAGGTCCAGGGATCGATGATGAAGACGCACGCGACGCGCGCGCCGTTGGCCGTTCTCGACCGTGCGGCGCAGCGCAGCCTCGAGCTGCTCGTCATGAGCGAGGACCTGCCGTCGGTCCACAACCGCGTCACCGTCGACTCCGACGGCCGTATCCAGATCTCGTGGCGTCGCACGAACTACGACCGGCACGAGGCCCTGCTTGCGCAGGCGAAGCGAGTGCTGCGCAAGGCCGGCTACCGCGGAATCTTCGAGCAGCGGTTCACCATCGACATGAACAGCCACATGTGCGGCACAGCAGTCGCTGGCCATGATCCCGCCACGAGCGTGCTCGACGGCTGGTGTCGGTCGCACGATGTGCGCAACCTGTTCGTCGTCGACTCGGCCTTCTTCCCATCGTCAGGTGCACAGAACCCGGCCCTGACGATTGCTGCGCAGGCATTGCGGGTGGCGCATGAGACAGACTGGGACCTGGATGTCTAGGCACCACCAACAAGAGGGGGCAACAGGAATGTCGGTACATGCAAAACGACTGACAGTGATCATGCTCGGGGGTGCGATGCTGGCTGCGCCGCTGGTGTTGGCGACTGCTCCTGCAGTCTCGGCCCGTCCGGCCGATGCCGCAATCACCCTCACCTCGGCGCAACTCATCGAGTTCGGCTATCCGAAGACGCCGAACACGACGGCGTGGGATCCCGGTACGGCGTCCCTGTTGACGAGCACGGCTGCGCAGTGGCAGGACGTCATCATCACCGGCAAGGCGCCCAACTACACCGACCCGGGCCAACTGCTGACGATGTCACGCTTCGTGCCGAGCGACCAGAAGGGCTCCGGCCAGAACAAGGAGCTGAACATCACCGCGGTCGTGCAGTCGAACCGTTCTTTCACGATGCACTTCCAACTGGGCATGACGGGCACATACGGGTATTCGGTCGGCTACATGACCACGGGCACGAGCCCGGAGTACATCTCCTTCCAGTTCCAGTTCACGACAACGGGCAGCGGCAAGGCGGCTCCGAGCGGTGGGTCGAGTTCGGCGGTCACGTTGAGCCAGAAGAAACTGACCGAGGCGGGGTTCACCAAGAAGCCCAATGTCGTCGGTTGGGGTGGCACGGCGACCTTGTCGGCGCACAAGGCGCCTGCCGGAGCCCCGGTGACGATCAAGGGCACTGCTCCGAAGGAGCTCCAGGCTGGCACTGTGCTCACGCTCGAGCGCTTCACAGCGACCGATAAGCAGGGCTCCGGCTCGTTCTCGCCGGTCGGCAACGTCACGACGACGGTCAAGTCCGACGGCACGTTCTCGCTCACCTTTGAGATCAACGAGCAGGGACACTATGGCTACACCCTTGGCGCTGGCTTGAATGAAGAGTGGATCGGCATCGAGTTTCAGTTGAAGACGACGTAACGAACGTGCTGACGATCGTCACGGCGAACGTCAACGGCATCCGGGCGGCG
>CAIVQM010000317.1 GCA_903908025.1 uncultured bacterium | reverse complement strand
GCGGTGGCGAGGCCGGCAGCGGTCTGGGCGGTGACGAAGTCCCCGAACGAGGCGCCGGACGCGGCGCTCACGGCCACGATCACGATCAGCCCGACCAGAGGCCACGCGCCGAGCACGATCATCTGGTACGCACTGAGTCGACGCAGGCTCAGGTCGGCGGAGGTGAGCCTGGCATGCATCTGGGCCCACCGCTTGAACGCCCGCTCCTCGGCCCCGGAGACCTTGAGCCGGTTGACGGCGCCGAGGGTCTCCATCAGGCGGCCGTTCGCGTCGGCACTGGCTGTTACCCGCTTCGCGGTCAGGATGGCACCTCGTCGAACGAACCACGTGTTCACGACGAGTTGCACGGCCACGAGAACGGTTACCGCTGCGAGAAGCGGTGGATTGGTGGTGGCAACGGCGGCGAGACTGCCGAGGATCGCGACGGTGTCGAGCAGGCCAGTGATCGCCTGATCCGGCACGCCCTCGGAAGCGAGGTTGACGGCCGTCGACTGTGCCATGCGGTGGCCGAGGGTGTGGCTCTCATGCCAGGTCGCGCGCAACCGCAGCATGCGGTCCCACACGGCACCGGTGGCGATCGAGCCGAACCGGGTACGTGCGCGCAGGAGCGCGAGGCTGCGCATGAGCTGCCAGGCCGTGCCGGCCAGCAGCAGGAGGACGAGGATGGACATGGCCAGCACGAGGTCGCGCGTCGAAACCGAAGCGAGTGAGGCGGCGAGTCGGCCGAACACGACCGGCGTGACGAACGCCAGCATGGCAATCAGCACGGTGAGGGTCAGTACGGCGGCGATGTCGCGTCCGGATCCGCTTAGCCCGAGTCGGATCAGGCTGCGGGTGGTGTTGAATCCCGGGGTCAGGAGTGGGACGAGCTCGGTTGCCTTCGGCTTCAGTGAAGCGGCAACCTCCTCATCGACGGAAGTCGACACGGCGGGATCGGCTGGGTCGATCGCGACCCAGCCGCGCCCGCGCCAGATCAGCGCGACGAAGCCGCCGCGCTTGGTCTCGGAGACGAGCGCCGGGCCTTCGACTGTCCACCACGAGGGTGCGAGGTCGACCGTGCGGGGTCGCGCTGTGCAGGCTTCGGCTGCGGCCGTGAGGGCATCGCGGCCGAGGTCGACTTCCTGCATGGCACGCAACCGCGCCGGTTCGGCGATGGTGAGGCCCGCCGAACGGGCCGCTATGAACGCTGCCGAGAGTGCCGATGACGCACGGTCGGTGGGATCGGTGGACCGCACGATGGGGCCGACGACAGCGCCGGCGAGGAGGTCGAGGGCATCGGCGCTGTCACGTGCTGCGCGGGCCTCGGCCTGATGCAGACGCTCCTCGCGGACGGCATCAACCTGGTGTTGGGAGGAGAGGGCGGATTCGATGGCCAGCCGGCCGCACAGGTCGAGGGCCGCCTGCCATTCGTCGGGTCCGGTCGGTGCCGGTGCGGATGCGATCCGGCACTGGACGCCGCTGGTCAGCCACACACCGCGAGTGATCGGGACAGGTGCATCGTGGACCGTGACGACGGCCTGCTCCCAGCCGCAGTAGCGTGCCGAGCCCGAGGTGACACGCAGCCAACCCTGGATGCTGAAGTCCGATGACGCGACGGCCTCGGTCGTGGCAGTGACCTGCTCGCCGGGGGCCAGACGCAGCCCGTCGGGGCCGGGAGCAACGACGCGATCGGCCCAGCGGTTCTGCAGCGAGGCCTGTCCGAGCAGGGTGATCCAGCGCTGGAGGGATTCCCGTCCGTCGCTGTCCATGAGGTCGACGAGCGACCGTCGACGCACCTGTGCACCCTGCAATCCGGCCGCGAGCAGCCGGTGGCCACCATCGGATGCGGGACATCCGACGATGACATCGCCCGGTGGAATCGTTGCGATGGGCACGCGGGCGCCATCGGCCTCGACCGCGAAGAGCTGGACGCCGCCCGAGACAACTTCGACGACGTCTCCGGACCCGGGCTCGATCACGTCCGAGGCGGAGAGGGCGATCAGGAGATGCTGGTCGGCGCTCATCCGGAATGCACCAGTCGCGCGTAGGAAGCGTCGAGTGCCATGAGTTCGTCGTGGGTACCGCGCTCGACGACGACGCCGTGGTCCAGCACGACGATCTCATCGCAGTCGCGGATCGTCGACAGCCGATGGGCGATGACCAGGCACGAGATGCCCCGTCTTCGGATCGCCTGATCGATCGCCATCTCCGTCATCGGATCGAGGGCACTCGTCGCCTCGTCGAGGACCAGCAGGACGGGGCGACGTGCGAGCGCACGTGCGATTTCCAGGCGCTGCCGCTGACCGCCGGACAGGTCGGCACCCTGCTCGCTGAGGACAGCGTCGAGGCCGCCGGGCCGTTTCGCGACATCGTCGGCGAGCTGGGCATCCTGCAGGGCCTGCAGGATGTCGGCCTCGGGGATGGTGTGATCCCACAGCGTGATGTTCTCGCGCACGGTCCCGCCGAAGATCGTCACGTCCTGATCGACGAGGGCGATGCCGTCGGTGAGTACCTGCGGTGCATGCCGGTTGCGGGTGCGGCCATCGAGCAGGATCTCGCCGCCCCACGGCCGGTACAGGCCCGTGACGAGTCGCGAGATCGTCGACTTCCCGCAACCGGAGGGACCGACGAGGGCGACGCGACGGCCGGGTCGCAGGTGCAGATTGAGGTCGGTGATGACGGGCGGTCCGAGTCGGCTGTAGCCGAACGTGACGCCGACGGCCTCGAACTCGCCGCGCAGGCTGCCTGGTGCTGGCTCACCGGTGCCGGGGTTGACGTCGTCGTCGGTCTCGGCGTTGAGCACATCGTCGACCTGGTCGAGGGTCGGCCGGAGCATCTGCGCCTGGCTCAGCGATAGCACGATCTGGCTGACCGGTCCGAGCAGGATCCCGCTCAGCGCGATGATCGCGAGCAGTAGCCCCGGTTCCAGCCGTCCGTTGATGATCGCGAGCATTGTCAGGCCGACGATGATGATGCTGCCCAAGCCGGTGAGGAGCTGCGGGTAGACGCTGAGCCCGAGCATGCGCAGTCCGACGCGCTGGTTGGCCTCCAGCAGTCGATTCTGCGCAGCCACCCCGCGCGCGATGATCCCGTCCTCGGAGCCGGACGCCTTGATGGACTCGATCTGAGAGAGCGATGAGGACATCACCGATCCCACTTCGACCGTCTCGATAACGACCTTGGCTGCCTCGTCCTTCGCCTTCAGCATCGACCGTCGCAGGGTCAGTCCGAGGAGGGCGGCGATCACCAGTCCGACAACGCCGATCAGCGGATCAAGCAGGAACAGGATCACCTCGGCGGTGATACTCGTGAGCAGCGCTGCGCTGAAGGTCATCGTCAGGGCGCTGACCCCCACGCTCATCGAGTCGATGAGCAACGCGCGTTGCGTCGACGATGCCGCGCCACGTTGGGCGTGGAAGCCAGCCGGTAGGTGCAGCAGTCGCTGCACGACGGCGGCGGACAGCCGTAGTGAGATCTTCGTGGATAGTCGTATCGATAGCAGGCCTTGCAGGGTTTGCAGGACGGTCTGCACCGTCAGTGCGATGACCAGGCCGAGCAGTGCTGCTACCGCACTGATGCCGACGAGGCCGCTCAGCTCGTTTCCGTACAGGCTCATCAACTGCGGGACGAGCATGGTCGGCACGAGCAGGAGCAGTGCGATCAGCGCGGCGGCCAGGATCGCGGGGCCGGCGTGGCCCGCTGCGGTCAGGAGCCGACGGGCGACGCCGGCCCGCTTGCCACCAGTGACGAAGTCCGGACCAGGAGTCAGCTGCATGACGACGCCAGTGAACGAACGGTCGAACTCGTCGTCCTCGCAGGAGCGCGGGCCGCCGCCAGGATCGTTGAGGTACCAGCCGCCGGGATACCAGCCCTCGACGACGAGGTAGTGGTAGAACTTCCAGTGGACGATCAGGGGGAAGGTCAGCGTCTTCAACTGCTCAGGCTCGCGCTTGTAGGACTTCGTCTCCATGTCGTAGGCGCGCGCTGCCATGACGACATTGCGTGCGGTGGCGCCATCGCGAGAGACGCCGCACGCGACGCGCAGCTCGTCGAGCGGCACGAATCGCCCGTACTTGCCCAGGACCATGCCCAGACTCGCAGCTCCGCATTCGGTCGACTCCATCTGGAGCAGACCGGGGACCTTCCCGCGGTGGTGGCGTGGGATCTTCGTTGCTGCGGGTGGCGGCGTCGTAGCCGGCGCGGGAGTGGTCGTGGTCACGACGTGCCGGTGAGCTGCTGCAGCAGCGTCTGCTCGGAGATGACGATCTGGGCGGTCAGGCTCATGCCGGCGGGGATCGGTTGGGCGAGCGACACGGTGACCATGGTCATCTGCTCACCCGGGGGCAGCTGGATACCGAGGCGTTGGCCGGCGACCTCCGACGGGATGGGTGCGGCGCCCACGGCTGTGACGGTTCCCGTCGATGCGGCGCCGGTGCCGTCGATATTCACCGTCAGACCCTCGGTGACCTCGGCGGACTGGCTTTCGGGCACCGCGACGAGGATCGTTTCACCACTGCCGACCGGGAGGATCGTGGCGGCAGTCTGTCCTGGGGAAAGGATCCCGCCCACTGATCCGAGCACCTGCCAGACGGTTCCGTCGATGGGGGAGACGACCTGCACCGTGCTGGCGTCGGCGGCGACGCCTTCAGCCACCGGCTCCCCGGCGCGAATGGCAGAGCCGTCCTGGACCAGCACGGCGCTGAGGACCTGTCCGACGGGGCTTGCGGCAACGGCCACGCCAGCCGCGGCCACGGCGCGTCCGGTGGCGGTCACCGACTTGGTCTGCACGATGGTGCCGGCGTAGACGAGCCCGGCGAGGATGACGAGGCCTACGCCGACAAGGGCCAGCCAGGACCTGCGGGAGGTGAGCGGCAGCAGATTGTCGACCTGCTTGGGTACATCGATCTCGGCCAGCGCCTTGGCGCGGAACACGTTCGCTGCCGAGCCCTGGGACTGTTCCGGCTTGTCCTCGACGACGTCGAAGATGGCATCGAGGACGCCTGACTGCCGTCGGGCACCGTCGCGGTTCGGCGTCCGATCGCTCATCTGATCTCCGATCAAGGGGCTGGCGGCGTCGCCAGAGGGACGAGCATCGTAGGAGCCGGCCGCGTGTGCGACCACCGTACTAGCCCGGTGAGCACGGGCGCGCTCAGACGATGAGCGATATCAGGTCACTTCTCCCGGTCTGGATGGACTGCACGTACAGGCCGATTCCGGACAGTCCCTGCATCAGGCCGGGATCGCTTGCCTCGGATCCAGGGCCTGATTCCATGCTGTAGCGCGTCAGTCGGAACCGACCGGACCGATCGGCCCCGTCGAAGACGCCCTTCTCGATGTCAGCGGCCGCATCGACCCAGGCCGGCTCATCGGCCCAGGCCCCGGCTTCCCGGAGGAAGACGGCTCGCCCGAGGTTGCCGCAGCACACGTGGTCGACGGGACTGTTGGGTGCCGCGATCGTCGCGCGGACGGCCGAGTGGATGTCGTCCTGCCATCTGCCGGCGTCGGTGTGGGTGGGAGCTGAGGCAAGCGCTTGGATGCGGGCCAGCCCGATGCCGGGTGCGCCTGCGCACCAGCCAAGCATGAAAGCGGGGGATGTCACGGTGTCGCGGAAGTCCGGCCAGTTGCCTTCGTCGTCATCGAAGACCTCTGCCTCGTAGCGCAGGCCGCGTGCACCTGCGTCCACCAGCTCGTCGTCGTTGAGGGCGACCCCCGCCTCGATGAGGGCGAGGCCGATCCCGCTGGCCCCGTGTGCGAGACCGGTGAGTGGCCGGCCGGTATGGAAGGCGGTGCTCCATGCGCCGGTCGTCGGTTGCTGGGCCTGGTGAATGTGCTCGGCGAGCAGCCGCAGCGCCTGCTGCGACGCGTCGGTGGGTGCGCGCAGGTGCCGACGGGCCACGGCGCCGATGGTGCCAGCGGCGCCGCCAAGGACGTCGAGCTTGCGGTCCTTCGCGACCGCCTCTGCCGTGATCGATGCGAT
>CAIVQM010000316.1 GCA_903908025.1 uncultured bacterium | reverse complement strand
TCGCGGCCGATGACGGGATCGATCTTGCCTTCGCGGGCGCGAGCAGTGAGGTCGACGCCGAACTTCTCCAGCGCCTGGAAGGTCTGCTCAGGGTCCTTGGTCGTCACGCGCGCGCTTCCCTTCACCTGCTCGAGTGCGTCCATCAGCCTCGTGGGTGTTGCGCCGTACTGCGCGAGGCGATCGCTGACGCCGGGTCCACCGTCCTTCGACAGCGCGATGAGCAGATGCTCCGTGCTGACGTACTCATCGCCGCGCTCCTTGGCGAAGGACTCGGCCGCGTTGAGAACCGCATACGTCGCACCGCTCAGCTGCGGCGCGGAAACGTTGGAGCCGCTGGCCGAAGGCAGGGTCTTGAGCGCCCCTCGCACCTGGAAGGTCAGGTTCGGGACGTCAACGCCCACGGCTGACAGGAGGGCAGTCGCAATGCCCTCGCCCTGCTGCAGCAGCGAGTCAAGAAGGTGCAGCGGCTCGACCTGCGGATTCCCGTTAGCCGCGGCGATCCGCACGGCAGCGCCGAGTGCGTCCTGACTCTTGGTGGTGAATTGGATGTCCATGCTCGACTCTCCCGTTCGATGTCTATCTGCGCGGACCCGGTCGCCACACGACCAGGGCTGTCGACGTCTGGTCGCGGCGGTACTCCGCGACAACGCGCCGCAAGGACGCCACTTCCGCCTGCAGCACGAGGATGCGGCGAATCCCCTCAAGGGACAGCCCCTGGGCGGTGAGATCGGCTATCTCGCGCAGCCGAGCAATGTCATTCGCCGAGTACAGCCGGTTACGGCCGCCCACCCGAGTGGGGGTGACCAAGCCGAGCCGGTCGTACTGACGCAGGGTCTGCGGATGGAGGCCCGCGATTTGTGACGCGACGGAGATCGCATACACCGGCGCATCGTCTGCGATTGAGAACCCGGTGCGCTCTGCAGCGCGCGGTTCCGCGTCGCGCGGATCGGCGGTCATGCCGTCCCCCTGCTCCCTGCCGCACCCTCCGCGAGCGCGAACAGGTCCTTGCGCGGATCGTGATCAGCGGTCTGGTCGGCGTACTGCTGGAGCGCGTCGCGAGCGTCGCTGCTCAGGTTCTGCGGCACCGTCACCTCGACAGTCGCCAGCAGGTCACCGTTGGTGCCGTCCTTGCGACGGATTCCCTTGCCCCGCACGCGGAAGGTTCGACCGTTGGAAGTGCCGGACGGGAGCTTGACCTTCACCGATCCCCCACGCGGAGTCGGCACCGACACATCGGCTCCGAGCGCTGCCTCCGAGAACGTGATCGGCACCGTCACGGTGACGTTGTCACCCTTGCGGTCGAACACCGGGTGGGCGGCGATGATCACGTCGACGAGCAGGTCACCGCTCGGGCCACCACGCTCGCCGGAACCACCTTTGCCCTTCAGCCGGATACGCGCGCCGTTGCGCACCCCCGCGGGAATGCGAGCCTGCACCGTGCGTGAACTCAGGCCACGGCCGGAGCCATGGCAGGACGGGCACGGGTCATCAACGAACAGACCGCGGCCACGACAGGTGACGCACGGATCCGCGAAGGCGAAGCCGCCCGCGTTGCGCGACGTCTGCCCCGACCCCTCGCAGGTCGGACACGTCCGCGGCACCGTGCCCGCGCGGGCACCGGTGCCGTGGCAACTGCTGCATGGCGCATCCGTAGACAACCGCAGCGGGACGGTCACGCCGTCGAGGGCATCGTCGAACGACAGCGTCAGCGAGCTCTCAAGATCCTGTCCGCGACGCGGCTGCTGCGGCCGCGCCGCTCCACCGCGGCCACGGTTGAAGATGCCACCGAGGAAATCGCCGAAACCACCGGCGTCCTCGCCGAACATGTCGCCCATGTTGACGTCGTACTGCTGCCCGCGCCCAAACCCACCGCTCGCACCACCGCCGCCTGGGCGGTAGCCACCACCGGCGAACAGCGAGCGGGCCTCGTCATACTCCTTGCGCTTGGCATCGTCCGACAGCACGTCGTAAGCCTCGGACACCGCCTTGAACCGCTCCTCGGCCGGCTTGTCACCGGGGTTCTTGTCCGGGTGCAGTTCACGCGCGAGCTTGCGGTACTTCTTCTTGATCTCGTCGGCCGTAGCGTCCTTGGACACGCCGAGGAGGGCATAGAAGTCCTTCTCTAGCCAGTCCTTGTTCACGCTCTTGCCTCCTCCAGGCGGGTCAGTCTGTGCCGGCCACGGCCACACGAGCCGGCCGCAGAACGCGGTCGGCGAACCGGTAGCCCGGCTGGTAGACCGAGATCACGGTTGGAACCGAGACCTCTTCGGTCGCCTCGTGGGTCAACGCCTCGTGCACGTTCGGATCGAACGGCTCGTCCGCAGCGCCGAAACGCTCGAGGCCGAGTCGACTCACGGTCGACTCAAGGGCCTCGCCCACCGTCTTGAAGGCGCCTTCGAGCTCACCGTGCTGGCGCGCTCGCTCAATGTCATCGAGGACGGGCACGAGCTCGCCGAGCACGCCGCCCACCGCCGTCTGGCGGATGAGTTCGCGGTCGCGCTCGACGCGCTTGCGGTAGTTGGCGTACTCCGCGTGCACCCGCTGCAGGTCGCCGGTCAGTTCGGCGAGCTTGTCCTCGACCGCGGTGACCTCGACATCGACGAGCGCCGCCTCAACGGCCTCCTCGAGCAGCGGGTCGGGTGCGCCAGCCGGACCTGCCGGCTGACGCACCTCGCCCGACTCGGGGTCCACGCGTCGCCTATCGGTGACTCGCGGACCTTCGAACTCCTGCTCGCTCACTTGGTGTCGCCTTCGCCCTCGTCCACGATCTCCGCGTCGACGACGTCGTCCTCGGCCATGTCAGCCTCGTCCTGTGCCGCATTCTCAGCGGAGGCGGTGCCGTCCTGCTGCGCCTGCGCATACATCGCCGCACCAAGAGCCTGGCTCGCCTGAGCAACCTTGTCGGTCGCTGTCCGCATGCCCGGGAGATCGTTGGCCTCGATAGCCGCCTTCAGCTCCGCAAGCGGGCCGTCGACATTGGCCTTCGCATCCTCGGGGATCTTGTCGCCGTTGTCGGCAAGGAACTTCTCGGTCTGGTACACCAGCGCCTCGGCGCTGTTGCGGACCTCGACCTCCTCGCGACGCTGCTTGTCCTCTTCAGCATGCTGCTCGGCCTCGCGCATCATCCGATCGATCTCGTCCTTGTTCAGGGCGGATCCACCGGAGATGGTCATCGACTGCACCTTCTGCGTCGCCATGTCCTTCGCGGACACGTGGACGATGCCGTTCGCGTCGATGTCGAACGTGACCTCGACCTGCGGGATGCCCCGCTGAGCCGGCGGGAGGCCGGTCAGCTCGAACGTCCCGAGCCGCTTGTTGTACGCCGCCATCTCGCGCTCGCCCTGGTAGACCTGAATGAGGACGGACGGCTGGTTGTCGTCAGCGGTGGTGAAGATCTCGCTGCGCTTGGTGGGGATCGTCGTGTTGCGCTCGATGAGCCGCGTCATGACGCCGCCCTTGGTCTCGATGCC
>CAIVQM010000315.1 GCA_903908025.1 uncultured bacterium | reverse complement strand
TCAACCTCGAGTGGATCCAGAAACTCCATCGGGATCAGAGCAGCCGAGGACACTCCGAGGAGGCTGTGACCGACGCCATTCTTCGCCGGATGCCGGACTACGTGCGGACCATCTGTCCGCAGTTCACCAAGACCGACATCAACTTCCAGCGGGTCCCGACCGTTGATACATCGAATCCCTTCATCGCCCGCTCGATCCCGAGTCCCGACGAGTCGATGGTGGTCATCCGATTCCGCAATCCGCGTGGAATCGACTTCCCGTACCTCGTATCGATGATCCACGACAGCTTCATGTCGCGGGCGAACTCGATCGTGATCCCGGGCGGAAAGCTCGATATCGCGATGCAGCTCATCCTTACGCCACTCATCCAGCGGATCGTCGAGAACAAGCGGAGGGCCCTCTGATGCGCGAGGAGCACCGGCAGATGGCCAACGCACTGCGCGCGTTGAGCATGGACGCTGTCGACGCGGCCAACTCCGGACATCCCGGGATGCCCATGGGGATGGCTGACGTGATGACAGCACTTCTGCGCGACCATCTGGTCTTCGATCCGTCGGATCCGTCGTGGCCGGATCGGGATCGACTCGTCCTGTCGGCCGGCCATGGATCCATGCTGCTGTACTCGGCCCTGCACCTGACGGGCTACGACATCAGCCTTGATGACATCCGCGCCTTCCGGCAGCTGGGCTCGAAGACGGCCGGTCACCCCGAGTACGGGCACTGTCCCGGGGTGGAGACGACAACAGGCCCGCTGGGCGCTGGACTCGCAACCGCCGTGGGAATGGCCATTGCCGAGCGGATGATGGCGGCGCGCTTTCCTGCCAACCTCGTTGGCCACCGCACCTATGTGATCGCGGGCGACGGCTGCCTGATGGAGGGCATCAGCCAGGAGGCGATCGATCTGGCGGGGCACCTGCGCCTCGGTCGCCTCACGGTGCTGTGGGACGACAACGCGATCACCATCGACGGAGCCACGTCGCTGTCGACCAGCATCGATCAGGCAGGACGATTCGCAGCGTCCGGCTGGCACACGCTCGCGGTCGATGGTCATGACCAGGATGCGGTGTCCGCAGCAATCGCGGCGGCGAGGATCGACCCCCGGCCAACCATGATCGCGTGCCGCACGATCATCGGCTTTGGATCACCCGCCAAGCAGGGCACATCCGGCGTGCACGGGAGTCCGCTCGGCGGAGCAGAGAACGCGGCGACCAAGCAGGCGCTCGGCTGGAGCCATGGCGCGTTCGAGGTGCCCGACGACCTTCGCCGCGACTGGTATGCCACCGCGGATTCGGGCCGTGCCGCGCATGCCGCCTGGATCCACCGGCTCGATGCCGCGGACGCGTCCACGCGGGGTGCCTTCGAGTCGGCTATCGCAGGCGACGTCACACCTGAAGCGAGGCTGGCGCTGGCGGGCATCGAAGAGGCATTCCTCGCAGACCGACCGGACCTCGCCACCCGCCAGTCCTCGCAGCAGGTCCTCAACGCCGTGTCGCAGGCGCAGTCGACCATCATCGGCGGCTCTGCCGACCTCAGCGGATCCAACGGGACGAAGGGCGTTTGCCATACGGCTGTGACGGCGGATGACTTCAGCGGGAACTACATCAACTACGGCATCCGCGAGCACGCCATGGGAGCCGTGATGAATGGCATCGCGCTGCATGGCGGATTCATCCCCTATGGCGGCACGTTCCTCGTCTTCGCCGACTACTGCCGACCGTCCATTCGACTCTCCGCGCTCATGGGCCTGCGCGTCGTGTACGTCATGACTCATGACTCCATCGGACTCGGTGAGGACGGTCCTACGCACCAGCCGGTCGAGCAGTTGGCCTCGCTTCGCTCCATGCCCAACCTGCATGTGATCAGGCCCGCGGATGCGGTCGAGACAGCACAGGCCTGGGAGTGCGCCCTCACCAGCACGGCGACGCCCAGCGTGATGGTCCTGAGTCGCCAGAACCTCGCCGCGCTGCCTCGAGCGGAGGACGCAACTCGCGTCAACGAGGTGGCTCGTGGTGCCTATGTCCTCGTTGATCCGGCCGCTCAGCGGGACATCACGATCATGGCGACGGGCTCGGAGGTGGGCCTGGCACTAGCAGCCGCGATCGAACTCTCGACACAGGGCTTCGCGACCGCGGTCGTGTCCATGCCCTGTTTCGAGCTCTTCGACCAGCAGTCGTCGGACTATCGCGAGGCGGTGCTCGGTGATGCACCACGAGTGGCCGTGGAGGCGGCAGTCCGCCAGGGCTGGGACGCCTACCTGCGCGCGGGCGACCGGTTCGTCGGCATGACGGGCTTCGGTGCCTCGGCGCCGGCCGAGGAACTCTACGCCCACTTCGGGATCACTCCTTCTGCCGTCGTCACGGCAGCCAAGGAAGCCATGGCGACACCAACCCACTCCAACACGTGAGGACGAGAGCATGACGCGCATCACCCTGAGGCAGTTGCTCGACCACGCGGCCGAGCACGAATACGGGCTGCCAGCGTTCAACGTCAACAACATGGAGCAGATCCTCGCCATCATGCGGGCAGCCGAGTCGGTCGACTCCCCCGTGATCATCCAAGTGAGCCGTGGCGCCCGAACATATGCCGGCGACGCAATGGTCATGAAGATGATCGAGGCCGCGCAGTCGATGTTCCCCAGCATTCCCGTGTGCATCCATCAAGACCACGGAAACAGCTTCGATACCTGTCGAGGAGCGATCGACCAGGGCTATACCAGCGTGATGATGGACGGCTCACTCGAGGAGGACGCCACCACGCCGACGTCGTACGAGGACAACGTCGCGGTCACCAACCGAGTGCGTGACTATGCGCACGCGGTCGGTGCCTCCGTGGAAGGGGAACTCGGCGTGCTCGGTCGCCTTGACACCGGAACCGGTGAGCAGGAGGACGGTCATGGCGCGACGGGGACGCTGGGGCACGACCAGCTCCTGACCGATCCCGACCAGGCCGTCGACTTCGTGGCCCGGACTCAAGTCGATGCACTGGCGATCGCGATGGGCACATCGCATGGCGCCTACAAGTTCAGCCGACGACCTGACAGCGATGTTCTGGCGATGTCGGTGGTCAAGGAGATCCACCGCCGGCTGCCCGACCTGCATCTGGTCATGCACGGGTCGTCGTCCGTCCCGCAGGACCTGCAGGAGATCTTCAACGAGTACGGCGGCGAGATGCCGCAGACGTGGGGCGTACCGATCGAGGAGATCCAGGAGGGGATCCGTCACGGTGTTCGCAAGGTCAACATCGACACCGACTGCCGGCTCGCCATGGCGGGGGCCATGCGCAAGGTGGCCGTGACCAAGCCGTCTGAGTTCGACCCGCGTAAGTTCCTCGCCCCGGCGATGGATGCGATGACCGACCTGTGCCGATTGCGCTTCGAGCAGTTCGGCTCCTCTGGCCATGCCCACCAGATCTTGCCCGCGAGCCTCGAGTCCATGGCCGGTAGGTATGCCGACGGGACCCTCGACCAGCGCGTGTCCACCAGCTGAGACGACAGGAGCGACAACATGAACACCACAGCCAAGAGCACCGCATACAGCGCCGGGGTCAAGGACTACGCGATCACCTACTGGGATCCGTCATACGAACCCAAGGACACCGACCTGCTCGCCTGCTTCAAGATCGTCGCCCAGGAGGGCGTTCCCCGCGAAGAGGCTGCGGCCGCGG
>CAIVQM010000314.1 GCA_903908025.1 uncultured bacterium | reverse complement strand
CCACCGGACAGCCGCACGCCTCGCTCGCCGATGTGGGTGTCCAGTCCGTCACGGTTCTCCCGGAGGAAGTCCGCGATGTAGGCCCGCTCGAGCGCCTCCCAGACCAGGTCGTCGTCGATGATCTCGCGGGGCAGCCCGAGTGCGACGTTGTCGCGCACGCTTCCGGCGACGAGCGCCACATTCTGCGGGACGTAGGCGATCGCCCCTGGCCAGCGATCGATGGCCTCGCGGGGACTCACTCCGCTGAGGAGGACCGAACCCCCCTGCGGCTCGAGCACCCCGAGGATGACGTCGGTGAGGGTGGACTTGCCCGCTCCCGTTGACCCGACGAGGGCGACGGACAGGCCTGCCTCAGCGCTGAACGAGGCATCGATCAGCGCGGGTTCATCGGCATCGAGGTAGGTGACGAAGGCATTAGCCACGTTGATGGACGGGGTGAAGCCGTCATGCCCGTGCCGGATGCGATCGGCGGTCACCGAGGTGCTTGGCGAACTGGTCGATGCGGTGCCCACAACGCCCGAGGGCGCACGCCTGCGGAGGAAGTCGGCCAGGTAGTAGGCGGGCAGGGCGCTGATCGAGCTGTTGCGGATGGTGATGGCGGCACCTTGCAGGCGGAGAAGCGCGGGCACGACCCGCGAGCCGGCCGCGAGGAAGACGGCCACGGTGGATGCCGCCGCGGCCACATCCTTCGTCACGAACTGGACGACGGCCAGCGCGAGCACGCCGAGGTAGAGCGTGGCCTCGAGCAGGTACTTGGGAATCTCCATGAGGTACTGCTGGTCGGCCGTTGCACGGGCGTAACGGCCGATGAGCCTTTCGTAGCGCTCGATGTACAGGTCGCGCCGATTCAGCACCGTGGTCTCGCGATAGGTCTGCAGTGCCTCGGAGACCGCAGACAGGGTCTCGATCGATGACTCGGTCATGGCGCGCGCATTCCGCGCACCCCACGTGGTCAGGACACGATGGCTGATGAGGATGACGCCGGCGAAGATCCCGACAGCAACCAGAGTCACCCATGGATCGACGATGAGCAGTGATACGCCGACGATGAAGAACAGGAATGCCTCTGCGGCGACGATCGTCGCGGCACCGAGCACCCCGACCGTGGCATGGCCCACGCCGCTGCCGAGGGCGTAGATCGCCTCGGAGGTCGTCCAGCGCTGCACGTCGAGCAGGGGCAGGTGCAGGAACTGGCGGGCCAGGCTGGCAGACACCTCGGCCTGTCGGTTGGCGAGGAAGCGGAAGATCCTTCGGGACATCACGGCTGTCAGGGCGGTCTTCAGCACCAGCACCAGGACGGCGAGCACCGCGAGGAGGACGGATAGCTGGGTGGCGGTCAGGCCGCCGAGCCCGAGCGCGTCGGTGACCTGCTCGATCTGCGGAGGGACGGAGCCGAGGCCCGTTCCGGATACGGCGGTCGCGGCGAGGAGCCCAACCAGGGCGATGCCGATCAGGTCGAGCAGGCCGAGTGAGACCTGGATGCCGGAGGCGAGGAGGAACAGCCGACGCCGACTTGGGGGCAGCAGGGCGAGGGATCTCTTGACCGAGAACCAGATCCCCTCGGCTTCGAAGTCCTGGACGCTCTTCCCGTCCCTGTCGACCGGCCCGTCCCCGTTGACGTCTTCCCCCGCTGCATCCAAGGGGTTGTGCTCACTCGGCTAATCTACTGCCCAGTGCTTCCCCTACGGCCGAGCGACGGTGAGTGTGACGGCGGACCTCTTCATCGGCGTGGTGACCCACCCCGGCACGAGGTTCGCGGAGAGCTCCACGCCCCGCGGCCTTGCTGCCTCACTGGCTGACCGCCTCGCGAGCAGGGGATTGACCGCCGAGGTGTCAATCCACGGCGAGGACGCCTGGACGCCCACCCTGCTCCCGATCGACGACGCCGAGATCAAGAAGTCGATCGTGGCCGAGCTTGATGCCGAGGCGAGGTGGCGGCTGTTCCAGTCCCCCCGCACGCCCCGGATGGCAATGACCGCCTTCATGACCCTGCGGCGCACCTACCGCCGCCGGACGTTCCTCCCGAAGGGCACGGTTGTCGACGACCGGCACCCCGGCTACCGGATGGTCCGGCGCCTTGCCAATATCGAGTTGGCCCACCTCGCCCTGCTGCGTCAGGCCCGTGATGCCGGAGCCCGCTGGGCGCTCATCCTCGAGGACGATGCCACGGCCGAAGCCGATCAGGCCGCAGAGGTGCTTGCCCAACTCCTGCGCAAGGCGGACGACTTAGACCAGCCGCTCTACGTCAATGTGTCCCGCTCGTTCGACGAGCAGCGCCTGCGCATCGAGGGTCACCTCACGGACATCGGCGGCATCAAGACCGGAGCAGAGGAGATCCGCATCCTCTCCGCCGAGCGGCCCGTAACGAACACCGTGTGCGCCGTCCTCTACCGCGGGTCATTCCTGCCGAGCCTGCTCGATGCGATGGATGCCATCCCGCTCTCGCCCGTCATCCCGATCGACTGGAAGCTCAACACCGCATTGCTCGACCTCAGTGATGCGCAGCGACTCCAGGCCGGTGACTGCTGGACCCTGCGACCTGCACCGATCGTGCAAGGGTCTATGCACACTGAGAGCTAGCGGCGAGGCAGAACGAACCCCGCCAAGGCGCTGCCGGCCATGAGCACGCCGAACGCCGGCTGGGTGACATGCCCCCGCAGTACCGGCCCGACGCTTCTGCGAACAGGAATCGTCCAGAACAGGTGGGTCATGATCGCGCCCAGCCGATCAGGGTGGGTATCGACGAACTGCCGATAGCCCGTGCCGTATCCCCGCCACTTGGTCAGGTTTTCGGCGGCACCGTCGGGGCAGTGTCGGTACGACACGGCCGACCCGATTCCCTGTCGCAGTCCGCGGGACTGGAAGTCCTTGGACATCTCGGTGTCCTCGATGATCATGCCGGGGTCCGATGAGATGCCCAGCAGCGCATCGGTGCGGAACAGTGCCGGGCGGCCGACCATGATCGTGTCAGCAGTCTGTTGGACGGACTCGGCGAAGTACGCGTCCCACCCGCTCGTCCAGAAGTTGTGGGGCTCCGGCACGCGCAGCAGGCTCTGGATGGCCGCGTAGTCGCCGGACTCGAGTTCGGCGACCATGGTCTCCAGCCACCCGTCCTCCACCCGGTCGTCTGCGTCGACGAAGGCGGTCAGCGGGCACGGGGAGTCCAGATAGCCCAGCCGCCGCTGCCGGGCGAGCCCGATGCGCCCCGCCTCGATGACGCGAGCGCCGAGGGAGCGGGCGATCTCGACAGTGCCATCGGTGGAGCCACCGTCGATGACGAGGATGTCTTCGGGTGAGTTCGCCTGGACGGCGGCTAGACAGGACGCGATGTTGTCGGCCTCGTTGAGGGTGCAGATCTGCACGGATACGGGCCAGGACACCCCTTGAGTCTAGAACCGGCCGCTGAACCCCCCGATAGCCTTGTCGCGTGCCGACTGCGAGTGATCCCGCCGAGGGGCGTTACCTCCATGACCTCGCGCGCAGGCTGTGGCCGATCCCCCGCAGTATCACCGGCGACGGAGTGCGGCAGACCCTGGCGATCCTTCAGCAGGAGATGCCCGGCCTGACGGTTCATGAGGTCCCCTCAGGAACCGAGGTGCTGGACTGGATCGTTCCCGATGAGTGGACCCTCCGTTCGGCCATTCTCGTGGGCCCCGATGGCGAGGTCGTGGCGGACGCAGCCGTGAGCAACCTGCACGTGATGGGCTATTCGGAGCCGGTGGACGTGGAGCTCACGCTGGATGAGCTCCAGCCACACCTGCACTCCATACCCGAGCAGCCGAATGCCATCCCGTACGTCACGAGCTACTACAACCGCCGCTGGGGCTTTTGCATCACCCACGAGGTGCGCGAGCAGCTGAAGCCGGGAACCTACCGGGCGGTCATCGACAGCACCCTTGAACCCGGGAGCCTCACCTACGGCGAACTGATCCTGCCCGGCGAGTCCGATGACGAGATCTTCATCTCCACATACGTCTGCCACCCATCACTGGCCAACAACGAACTCTCCGGTCCCATGGTCACGACCGGTATAGCGCGCTGGCTGATGCAGATTCCCAGCCGGCACTACACCTACCGGATTGCGTTCGTGCCCGAGACCATCGGTGCCGTCACCTACATCGCGCGGAACGTAGACGTGCTGAAGGAGCGGGTCATCGCTGGCTTCCAGCTGACCTGTATCGGGGATGACCGTCGATACACCTATCTCGCCTCGCGTGACGGCAACCTGCGCATCGACCGCATCGCGAAGCGGGTCCTCGCCACCCGGGAGAACATGGTGACCTACTCCTATCTCGCGCGCGGCAGTGACGAGCGCCAGTACTGCTCGCCGGGTGTCGACCTACCGCTCATCTCCCTCATGCGCTCGAGGTATGCCGACTATCCCGAGTACCACACGAGCCTCGACGACCTCGACTCCGTTGTGACTCCGACCGGGCTTCAGGGCGGCCTGGACGTCGTGCGCGAATGCATCGAGACCCTCGAAGGCGAGGCCGTTCTCGTGGCCAACCAGAAGGGTGAGCCGCAGCTCGGGCGGCGGGGGCTGTATCACACGGTGATGAAGAAGACGACGCCCGAAGACGTCATGCTGCGCACCAACATCCTTGCCTACGCTGACGGGACGCATGGCATCAACGACATGGCGGAGCTCTTCGACGTGCCGGCCGCTACCCTCGAATCCATGATTGCCGAGCTCGTGGATCACGACCTCGTCCGTCTGGTCCACCAGAGCAACCGCAACGAGCTAGGAGTGAAGATCTGATGGCTGAGGTTGTCGAGCACTACGACGCCAGCGCACCGACCTACTCCGAGCAGTACGACGAGAGCAAGATCCTGACGTCGGAGGACTACCCGGCCAACTACTTCCGGCTCAAGCGGATCAAGGAACGAGTTCTCGACCTCGGCCTCACCAGCATCTACGAGCTGGGCATCGGCGACGGATCACCCATCACGGCGATGGGCGAGCTGGGCCTGCGGGCAGCAGGCAGCGACCTCTCCGAGGGCATGCTGAAGGTCGCGCGCGCCCAGTTCGCGTCAAAGGGCCTCGATCCGAGCCTGCTGACCTGGGGTGACATCCAGGACCGATCCACGCTTGAGGATGCGATCGCCACCGGCCCCTATGACGGCGTCATGGCCCTCGGCGTCCTCCCGCACGTTCGCGACGAGGCTGCCGTTGTCGACAACATGAGCGCGTTCATCCCGTCCGGCGGCACCATGTTCCTGCAGTTTCGGAACTCCATGCTCGGCCTGTACTCCTTCAACCGGATCACCATGGAGTTCATCCAGGAT
>CAIVQM010000313.1 GCA_903908025.1 uncultured bacterium | reverse complement strand
TCGGGCACCGCCTGCGCCGGATCGAACGGCAGCCGCATGACGGCCGCGAACAGCCGTTCCTTGTTGCTGTACAACGACTTCACGACCGCTGGGGCCACGCCGGCTGCAGCCGCGACACCCTTCATCGTGGTGCTCGCGTACCCACGGGAGGCGAACGCGAACCGCGCCGCCTGCAGCACGGCACCGGCAGCATCCTGCGCACTCACACTCGGCACCTTGCTCACATTCACCAGACTAGGCGGCCGAGTCGGTCGGATAGGTCCCCAGATGCTGACGAGCGAAGGTGAGGGCCTCCCGAAGGTCATCCTCGCGACTCTGCCGGTCCGGTGCCCGCCTCGTGCTCACCTCGGCGATGACGGTTCCCGCGAAGCCTGTGCGGGCAAGGTGCTGGAGGACCTCGGCGACCGGTTGATCACCGCGGCCGGGGATCAGGTGCTCGTCACGCGCGGAATCGGTGCCATCGGCGAGGTGGACGTGGGCGAGCCGATCGCCCAGGTCGACGGCCATCTCCATGGCATCACTGCGCGACACCGCTGTGTGCGACATGTCGAGGGTGGTGTGCGGGTAATCGTCATTGCGCACGTCCCAGTCGGGCAGGTAGGCACCGATCGAGCTGGGTCCGGCTCTCCACGGGAACATGTTCTCGACGGCGAAGCGCACGTCGGTCTCCGATGCCATCCGCTCGAGCCCCGCGACGAACTCACGGGCGTAGTCGCGCTGCCAGCGGAAGGGCGGATGCACCACCACCGTGGCTGCACCCAGCCGCTCGGCCGCCTCCTGGGCCCGCTGCAGCTTCCCCCACGGGTCCGTTCCCCACACCCGCTGGGTGATGAGCAGGCAGGGGGCGTGGATCGACAGGATCGGCACCTCGTAGTGATCCATGAGCGCCTTGAGCGCGTCGGGGTCCTGGCTCGTCGCATCCGTGCCGACCATGACCTCGACACCGTCGAAGCCGACCGTCGCGGCGAGTTCGAATGCGGCAGCCGTCGTCTCGGGGAAAACTGACGAGGTCGACAGACCGACTCGCGCCGCGCTGGTCATGCCCGGCGCCAGCGGTCCGTCACGAGTGCCGCGACCCACACGAGCACGGCTCCGATGCCGCCCGCGACGAGCGCTACCGCGGTCTCCGCATTCCAGCCGAGGTGCATCGAGAAGATGTTGGCCAGCCAGGGAATGATGACGACGCCCAGGAAGCACGCGACCATCAGCGCGACGATGCCGACGCGCAGGGCATTGAGCGGTCGCGCCGACTGCAACAGCACCGAGATCGTGACGATGAACAGCGCCGTCGTAGCCGCTGTCTGCGACGCGGTGCGGGCGGCGGCCTCGTCGATGCCCTGATCCAGCAGCATCGACGTCGTCAGTGCGTATGTGGTCAGGGCTGCCGCACCCGCGATGATCCCGGACGGCACGGCGAACAGGAGGACCCGCCGCAGGAACCCGGGCCGGAACCGCTCCGTGTTGGGCATCAGCGCCAGGAAGAAGCCGGGAATGCCGATCGTCAAGGCGCCGATGAGCGACAGGTGACGCGGCAGGAATGGGAATGCGACCGCGAAGAGCCCGGTCACGAGTGAGATGACCACGGCGTAGCTCGTCTTCGTCAGGAAGACATCGGACACGCGCTCGATATTGCCGAGAACACGACGGCCCTCGGCGACGACGCTGGGCATGACCGACCACTTGTTGTCGAGCAGCACGAGTTGTGCCACGGCGCGTGTCGCGCCCGACCCCGAACCCATCGCGATGCCGAGGTCCGCGTTCTTAAGTGCGAGGACGTCGTTGACGCCGTCGCCCGTCATCGCGACAGTGGAGTTGCGCAGGTGCAGAGCATCGACCATCTGCTGCTTCTGCGCCGGCGTGACCCGGCCGAACACGTTGGATGCTGCAACGACTTCCGCAAGGGCGGCCAGGTCGGTGGGCAGGTCGCGAGCATCGACCGGACGGTCCGCGCCCGGTACCCCCGCCTGCATCGCGATGGCACCGACGGTGGCCGCATTGTCACCGGAGATCACCTTGACCGTGACATCCTGAGTCAGGAAGTACGCGACGGTCTCGGCCGCGTCCGGCCGCAACTGCTGGTTGATGACCACCAGCGCGACCGGTGTGATCGAGCCGGGGCCGTGTTCCGCGGACGGGACGCCCGACCCCTGTGCCAACAGCAGCACGCGAGCCCCGTCGGCTGCCACCGACTCGGCCCGCGCCCGCACCGCGGCATCGTCAGCGGCGAGGATGTCGGGCGCCCCCAGCAACCACGTCCCGTTTCCGGCGAAAGTTGCGGAGGACCACTTGCGAGCGCTGGAGAACGGCACGCTGTCGGTGACCTGCCACTGCGGACTCGGATAGGTGGCGGCAATCGCCTCCAGCGTCGGATTGGGATTCGCCTCGCTCGCACCCATCGCCCCGAGCGGATCGGTGAATCCGTCTGCGCCGGCCAGGCTGATGACGTCACGAACCCGCATGCCGGGCTCGGTCAAGGTGCCCGTCTTGTCGACGCAGATGGTGTCGACGCGCGCCAGCACCTCGACCGCCGGCATGTCCTGCACCAGCACCTTGCGCTGGGCGAGCCGAATCACCGAGACCGCCATCGCGATGCTCGTCAGCAGGACCAGGCCCTCCGGGACCATGGTGACGACGCCGGCAATCGTCCCCCGCACGGCCTCGTCGAACGGCAGCTTCGCCCGCACGAGCTGCGACCACAGCAGCAGCAGGCCAACGGGCAGGAGAAGGAACGAGATACCGCGGATGAAGCCGTTGATGGAATCGCGGAGCTCGGAGTTCGTCAGGTGGAACTTCTTCGCCTGCTCGGTGAGGCCGGCGGCGAACGAATCCTTGCCCACCCGGGTCGCCCGGTACAGCCCGGAGCCGGCCACCACGAAGGATCCCGACATCGCCGGATCGCCGATGGCCTTGTCCACCGGATCGGCCTCGCCGGTCAGGAGGCTCTCATCGATCTCAAGGCCGTCACCCGCGACGATGACGCCGTCAACTACCAGCTGATCACCGGTGCGCAGCACGACCACATCGTCAAGGACGACGTCGTGCGGACTCACCTCGACATCCACGCCGTCGCGCCGCACCACAGGCTTGGCCTCGCCGATCACGGCCAGCTTCGCCAGAGTCCGCGATGCCCGCCACTCCTGGATGATGCCGATGCCGGTGTTCGCGACGATGACGAAGCCGAAGAGCGAGTCCTGGATCGGGGCGACGAGCAGCATCACGACCCACAGGAAGCCGATCAGTCCGTTGAACCAGGTGAACGTGTTGGCCCGGACGATGTCCGCCAGGCTGCGGCTGCGGGCATCGGGGGCGGTGTTGGCCCGGCCGTCGGCAACCCGCTCGGCGACCTCAGCCGTCGTGAGCCCGGCCAGGGGATCCGTGACCGCCGCCGTCACCGGGGCAGGCCGTCCATGCGATGCAGGATGATCCCCTCGCGTAGCGCCCACGGGCAGACGACGAGCTCCTCCAACTCCAGCAGATCCATGGCCGCTTCGGCGACGATGGCGCCCGCCACCAGTTGCTCCGAACGACCCTCGGAAACACCGGGGATCCTGCTGCGCTCTGCCGCGGTCATGCCGGCAAGCCGCGGGGCGATCTCGCGCAGGTCCTCGACCCGCAGCACGCGGCGCACGTGGCTGCCCTCGCTCGAGGGAGCCGCCCCAGCGATACGCGCGAGCTGCCGGAAGGTCTTCGACGTCGCGACCGCGATGCGGGGCTCGCCTACTCGACGGACCCGAGCGACCACCTCCGCGATGCTCGCACGCACGTGGCGACGCAGGTGCCGGACGGAGTCGGCATCGGGCGGGTCACCGGCGAAGAAGTCCCGGGTCAGGCGGCCGGCTCCCAGCGGGACCGAGACGGCGACGTCCGGCTCTTCATCGGTTCCCGAGGCGATCTCCAGCGACCCGCCGCCGATATCGAGGCCCAGGATCCGTCCGCTGGACCAGCCGAACCACCGTCTGACGGCCAGGAAGGTCATCCGCGCCTCATCCTCGCCCGACAGGACCTCGATCTCGAGCCCCGTCTCGGCCCGCACCCGCGAGAGCACCTCTTCGCCGTTGGTGGCCTCCCGGATGGCCGAAGTGGCGAAGGCCATGATCGCGGTCGCGCCCTTGTCCTCCGCCAGTCGTTGGCCCCGGCTCACGAAGTCGACCAGCTGATCGATGGCGGCCGTGTCGACGCTGCCATCACTGCTCAGATGCTCGGACAGGCGCAGCGGCATCTTCAGTTTCGATGCGGGCACCGGGGCCGCGCCGTAGTGGGCGTCCACGAGAAGCAGATGGACAGTGTTCGAGCCGAGGTCGAGAACTCCAAGTCGCACAGGTCGAAAACTATCGGCATCCGCGATCGACGCGCAGCACGGTACCGACTTCGGCGATGAGGTCGGTGTCACCACGTAGGCTGGCGCCATGCCTGAGGTCATGATTGGTTTCCCCCGACAGTGGGTCGAGTTCGTCGACCCCGCCGATTCGGCTCATCTGATCAAGGCGGATCTGACCTGGCTGACCTCGCGGTGGACCTGCATCTTCGGCCGAGGGTGCCAGGGCATCGACGCAACCCGGCCGGATGCCGGCTGCTGCGTCCACGGTGCGCACTTCTCCGAGAAGAAGGACCGCAAGCGCGTCGCCGCCTGGGTCGAGAAGCTCACCCCCGAACTCTGGCAGCACCACAAAGTCGGCACCCGCAAGGGCTGGACCGAGAAGGAGGACGGCGAGGAGAAGACCCGCGTCGTCAAGGGCGCCTGCATCTTCCACAATGACGCCGACTTTGCCGGTGGCTACGGCTGCGCCCTCCACCACCTCGCCAGCGCCGAGGGCGTCTCCTTCATCGAGACCAAGCCCGAGGTGTGCTGGCAGTTGCCCCTGCGACGCTCCTACGAGAACCGCACTATCGAGGACGGCACCGAGTACCTGGTGATCGTGCTCGGCGAGTACCAGCGGCAGGACTGGGGTCCCGGCGGCCACGACTTCCCCTGGTACTGCACAGCGAACACCGATGCACATGTCGGCACCGAGCCCGTGTTCGAGTCCGGTCGCGATGAGATCGTCGCGCTGATCGGTCAGGCCGCCTACGACGAGTTGGCTCGGCTGTGCCGGGCCCGCGTGCTCCTGCTCGAGAATGGCCGCTTCGACCTCGGGCTCTCTCCCCACCCCGCCGACCCCCGGTAGCGGACATGGCACGCGCTCAGGTCATCCCGTACCGATGCAGTGACTGCGGCTGGACCTCACCGAAATGGGTTGGCCGCTGCGGCGAGTGTCAGGCATGGGGCACCGTCGAGGAGGTCGGTGCGCCACGCGCCCGCACCACGGCCGCAGCCGTCACCCGCACCCCGGCCGTCCCGATCGGCGAGGTCGACGTCGCGACGGCTCGCGCCGTCCCGACCGGCATCGACGAACTCGACCGGGTGCTCGGCGGCGGGTTCGTGCCCGGGGCCGTCCTGCTGCTCGCCGGCGAGCCGGGCGTCGGCAAATCCACCCTGCTGCTCGAGACCGCTGCCGCCTGGGCTCGCAGCGGTCACAAGGCCCTCTACGTGACGGGCGAGGAGTCCGCCGCACAGGTCCGCCTGCGCGCCGAACGCATTGACGCCGTCGCCGACGATCTCTTCCTCGCGGCCGAGACCGATCTGGGCAGTGTGCTGGGCCAGATCGACGCCATCGCACCGACCCTGCTGGTCCTCGACTCCGTGCAGACCATCTCCAGCGCCGAGGTCGAGGGCTCCGCTGGCGGCGTCACCCAGGTCAAGGAGGTCGCCGCGTCGCTCATCGCCGTTGCGAAGGCCCGCGACATCACGATCGTGCTCGTCGGCCACGTAACCAAGGACGGGTCCGTCGCCGGACCCCGGACCCTCGAGCATCTCGTCGACGTCGTCCTCCACTTCGAGGGCGACCGGCAGGGTCCGCTCCGACTCGTTCGGGCGGTCAAGAACCGCTTCGGCGCGGCCGACGAGATCGGCTGCTTCGAACTCGTCGACGACGGCATCGTCGGGCTGTCCGACCCCAGCGGTCTGTTCCTCGGCGACCGGCGCGAGATGGCGCCCGGCACCTGCGTGACCGTCACGATGGAGGGGCGGCGCCCGCTGATCGCTGAGGTCCAGGCGCTGATCGCCCCGTCATCAGCCCCACAGCCGCGCCGCGTCACCAGCGGACTCGACTCCTCGCGCATCGCCATGATGCTGGGCGTGCTCGAGCGCCGTGCGGGCGTCAAACTGGCCACCGCCGACTGCTTCGTCGCGACGGTCGGCGGCGTGCGACTCACCGAACCCGCAACCGACATGGCGGTGGCGCTCGCCATCGCCAGCAGCGTCTCTGATGTGCCCCTTCCCGCCGGTCTGGTCGCCTTCGGGGAGATCGGCCTGGCCGGCGACGTCCGCCCCATCGCGTCGCTCGACCGGCGACTGGCGGAGGCGGGCCGGCTCGGCTTCACCGATGTGATCGCCCCCACTCGGGCACTGCGTGCACGCAGCACGCCGAGTGCGGTACCCGCCGGGATGCGAATGCACGAGGTCGGTTCCATCCACGAGGCCATCGCCACCGCACAGCAACTGTCCCGCGCCTCGGGTCAGGTCGCCACACCACGGGGAGACTCATGAGCACAGATCCGGCACCCGACATCCGCATCCGTGAGGTGCTCGCCATGGTGGCGCCCGGCACCGCACTTCGCGACGGCCTCGAGCGCATCCTTCGTGGACGCACCGGCGCCCTCATCGTGCTCGGCTGGGACCGTCTCGTCGAGCAGGTCGCCAACGGCGGCTTCGTCCTCGACGTCGCCTTCTCCGCCACCCGGCTTCGTGAGCTCTCGAAGATGGACGGCGCCATCGTCATCGACGACGGAGCGCAGACCATCATGCGAGCGGCCGTCCAGTTGATGCCCGACCCGAACCTCCCCACCGAGGAGACCGGCACGCGGCACCGCACCGCCGACCGCGTGTCTCGGCAGACACGTCACCCCGTCATCAGTGTCAGCAAGTCGATGAACATCGTCGCGATCTACGTCGACGGGCGTCGCCATGTCCTCGAGGAGTCCGGCGAGATCCTGTCGCGCGCCAACCAGGGCCTCGCCACACTCGAGCGATACAAGTCGCGCCTGGACGAGGTGAGCGGAACCCTCTCGGC
>CAIVQM010000312.1 GCA_903908025.1 uncultured bacterium | reverse complement strand
GCACGAACGGCTTCAGCCCCCGAAACGTGCGGGAGTTCAGGCAACGTCGGCGATGTGGAACGTCGTGACAACAGGCCGCTCACCGAGCGGCAAAGGGAATTCCTCGAGGTACAGAGCCGTCGCCTCGGCCAGGTTGCTCAAGGCCTCGGCCTGAGTCTCACCTTCGGAGATGGTGCCCGTCTCCGGATTCAGCGCGCTGAAGCCGCCCTCGGGCGCGGACCACACGACTGCTGTCAGTTCGACGGCGTCTGCGGGCCCGGCCATGGGGCCATATAACCGTCCGCTGATCCGAATCGCAAGAAATTGACCGATCGCTTCCGCTTGCAGCGAGCGCCCGATACGGCTCAACGCTCGGCACTCGGCTTCTGTGAAGGACGCGCCTCATTCGGGTTCTGGTCTGATCTGGTCTCGGAAACCGAGACTGAAGCTTCCCAGTCCGTGTGCGGCGGGCGGCGGCGGGCCTGCCGGCCGGATCTGGATCACCCCACAAACGGAACGAACCTCCTTCGGCTCAGGTGGTGTGTGCAACGGCTCCTGATTCAGGAGGTCCGAGATGAAGGCTGGGTTGAAGTACGGGGGTCGTTGGCGGCCATTCCCTGAGGAGTTCCGCGCTGCGATCCGCCAGTGTGTTGCTGAGGGCACGAGTTGGCGCAGGACTGCTGCGCGTTTCGGTGTGTCGGTGCGTTCGGTGGCGCGCGTGGTGCGTGACGCTGGTGGGATGCCTGCGCGTTCATGCTCACGGTCGGATCGTGTGTTGTCGTTGAAGGATCGTGAGGAGATCCGTGCCGGGATCGAGCGCGGCGACTCGTTCGCTGCGATCGGCCGCACCCTGGGTCGGACGACATCGACGATCTCTCGTGAGGTCGGCCGCAACGGTGGCCGTGACGACTATCGGGCGTGGGCTGCGGATCGACGCGCTGGGGAGCTGGCGCGGCGGCCGAAGGTGTGCAAGCTGGCCGTCGAGGGCGAGCTGCGCGAGTTCGTGATCGATGGGCTGATGCACCGTTGGTCGCCTGAGCAGATCGCGGCCAGACTCAACGATGAGTTCCCTGACCGGCCGGAGATGCGGGTGTCGCACGAGACGATCTATCAGTCGTTGTTCATCCAGGCCAGAGGCCAGTTCCGCAAGGACCTGACCGCCTACCTGCGCAGCGGCCGCAGCGCCCGCAAACCCCAACGACCCGAGGGTGACAGCGGCCGGCTGCGCGGGATCGTCGGGATGATCAACATCTCGCAGCGCCCCGCCGAGATCGAAGACCGCGCCGTTCCCGGGCATTGGGAAGGAGATCTGATCATCGGCGCGTACTCCCGGTCAGCGATCGTCACGCTGGTCGAACGGACCACGCGTTACGTGATGTTGGCCCGCATCGACGGCCGCCACGACGCGCCCACCACCTGCGCGGCGTTGACCGAGATCATCGGCCGGCTTCCCGAGCACCTACGCCGATCGCTGACCTGGGACCAAGGTCGCGAGATGGCCGATCACGCCGACTTCACCATCGCGACTGATGTCGCGGTCTACTTCTGTGATCCGCACAGCCCATGGCAACGCGGGTCGAACGAGAACACCAACGGGCTGCTACGCCAGTACTTCCCCAAAGGCACCGACCTGTCCGGCTTCACCCAGGCCGACCTCGACACAGTCGCTGACGAACTCAACGGCCGGCCTCGACAAACCCTCGGATGGATGAAACCATCAGAGAAACTCAACGAGCTCGTTGCATCCGCCGCTTGAGACCGCCGTCTGGGCGGTGACTCAGAATGGGGTGAATCGGGTTGGTCAGCGGGCGCTGATGCGCCGGCGGCGCGCCCCGATGACGAGGGCACCACCGAACATGACCGCAGCGGCCGCAAACAACGCCGACGCCGAGTCGGCGCCAGTGGGCGGCGCGACTGGTGCGACCGGCCGCACCGACGAGGTTGTCACGGGCGACGAGGTCCTGGTGAGCGAGGGGGAGTACCAACGCCTGCGCGCCTGCACCACCCCCTC